>JAZBOM010000001.1:0-5590 GCA_036351205.1 Thermoleophilia bacterium
CCCTTCTCGCGCCAGCCCTGCGCCCGGGCGAGCGAGGCGCCGAGAAGCCCCGCAGCCACGACGACCCCCGCGGCGATGGCGAAGAGCCAGAAGACGTTGACCGATCGCCACACGCCGCCCACGTAGTCGAGATCGACGCTGGCCTCGCGATTGAAGAGGCCGAGCGTGAGCACCACGAGCGCCACGACGACCAGCACGATGAGCGCGTTCTTCATATGGGACCCCTGGCTTCGATGTCGGCCGAGTATACCAAGGGCTCACGGCACGCCGGTGGACGAGCCGCTACGGCCGGAGAGTCCTTCGCGACGGGCGCCGGTCTCGTGTGACGCGCCGGTCTCGGCCGTCGGCCTCCGGACTCGGCCGCCGGCGCCCTTCTCAGCCGCCGGTGCGCTCGATCTGCACGCGCTCGCGCTCGCGCTCGAGCCAGCCCTCGAGCGCCTGCAGGCGCTCGCGCCGGTCGAGCTCCGCGCGCAGCTCGTCCTCGACCTCGGCGAAGCTCCTCGTCTGCGCCGCGCGGCGATCGTAGAGCTTGAGGATGAACCACCCGCCGGGGCCGGCGGTGACCTCGGAGAGCTCGCCGCGCTTCAGCCCCCGGACGGCCTGCGCCAGCGGCTCGGGCAGCGACGCCTCCTCGACCCACCCGAGGAGGCCGCCGTTCGCCTTGCTCTCGGGGTCCATGCTGTACCGGCGCGCCATCTCGTCGAACGGCCGGCCGGCGCGCAGCTTGGCGGCGACGCCCTTGGCCGCGTTCTCGCCGCGGAAGAGGATGCTGCCGAGCTTCACCGCGGCCGGCTCGGTGAAGAGCGTCTCGCGGTTCTCGTCGTAGAAGCGCCGTACCGCCTCGTCGGCGGCGCTCTCCCCGGCGAACTTCTGGTCGCGGAGACGCTCGCGGAGAAGACCGTAGGCCGCCCCCAGGCGGAGCTGCTCGCGGGTCATGACCGCGTCCTGCAAGCGGGCGGTCAGCGCGTCCTCCCCGCCGAGCCGGTCGCGGATCTCGCCGAGGCGCGCCTCGAGGGCGGCGTCGTCGACGGCGACGCCGAGGCGCTCGGCCTCGCGACGCACGAGGACACGGCCGATGGCCTCGTCGAGCGCCGCCTCCGGATCAACGGTCTCGCCGGCGAGCCGTGCCTCGGCCAGCACCAGCTCGACGTCGGCCTGGGTGACCGGCTCGCCCTCGACCCAGGCGAGGACGGCCTCGGCGGGCGACGGTGAGGCGCTCGTGACCGTGGGCTCGCCGCCCTCGTCCGCGCAGCCGGCCGACGACGCGACGAGCATCGCGAGCGCGACGAGCAGCGCGACCGCGACGAGCGGAAGGAGGGACAGACGCGAACGCGCGTGACGGCGCACGGCGGACCTCACGCGGACGCGACCGGAGCGCTCCCCGGCGCGCTGCCGCGCGGCATGGCGTCCATGAACGGCTGCGCGTGGACCACGCGCGACCCGCTGTCGAACCGGGCCGGGAAGTAGCAGGCGACCTCGTGGTGCCCTCCGACGTGGCTCCCGGCGGTCACGAGCTGCGGCATCGCCGTCGTGCAGATCTCTTGGGCGCGCGGGCAGCGCGGGTGGAAGACACAGCCCTTGGGCGGGTTGGCCGGGCTCGGTACGTCGCCCTCGAGGATGATGCGCCGGCGGGCGCGCTCGGTGTGCGGGTCGGGGATCGGCACGGCCGAGAGCAGGGCCTCGGTGTAGGGGTGCTGGGGGTAGTCGTACATCACGTCGCTGCCGGCGATCTCGACGATCTTGCCGAGGTACATGACGGCGACGCGGTCGGAGATGTGCTTGACCACCGAGAGGTCGTGGGCGATGAACATGTAGGTGAGGTCGAACTCGTCCTGGAGGTCTTCGAGCAGGTTGATGACCTGGGCGCGGATCGAGACGTCGAGCGCGCTCACCGGCTCGTCGCAGATGATGAGCTTCGGGTTGAGCGCCAGGGCGCGGGCGACGCCGATGCGCTGGCGCTGGCCGCCGGAGAACTCGTGCGGGTAGCGCTCGGCGTGCTCGGCGCTGAGGCCGACGATCTCGAGCAGCTCGAAGACCCGCTTGCGCTGCTCGGCCTCGGTGCCGATGCCGTGGATGCGCAGCGGCTCGCCGACGATGTGGCGGACGCGCATACGCGGGTTGAGCGACGCGTACGGGTCCTGGAAGATGATCTGCATGTCGCGCCGCAGGCGCTGCATCTCGGAGCGCGACGCGCGCATCACGTCGATGCCCTCGAAGGTGATCTCGCCGGCGGTCGGCGGGATGAGGCGCAGGATGCTGCGCCCGGCGGTCGACTTGCCGCAGCCGCTCTCCCCCACCACGCCGAGGGTCTCGCCCTGGTCGACGTGGAACGAGATGTCGTCGACCGCGTAGACGTGCCCCGTGGTGCGCTTGAGCACGCCGCTCTTGATGGGGAAGTGCTTCTTGAGGTTGCGGACCTCGAGCAGGCTCATGCGACCTCGATCTCGAAGTGCGGCAGGGCGGCGCGGATCTCTTCGCGCTCGGCGCGTGGGATCCAGCAGTTGACGCCGTGGCCCTCGGAGATGAGCTCGTGTGCCGGCCAGTTGTCGCGGCATTCGGCGCGCTCGTAGACGCAGCGCCCGCTGAACGGGCAGCCGGCGGGCAGCAGGATGAGATCGGGCGGCTGCCCCTTGATCGGCGTGAGCCGCGTCTTCTCGACGAGGTC
Source organism: Thermoleophilia bacterium (assembly GCA_036351205.1). Classification (GTDB taxonomy): domain Bacteria; phylum Actinomycetota; class Thermoleophilia; order UBA2241; family UBA2241; genus UBA2241. The sequence continues at coordinate 2,666 of JAZBOM010000001.1, forward strand.
GAGCCGCGGCAGCGAGCCGAGCAGCCCCCACGTGTAGGGGTGGTGCGGGTCGTAGAAGACCTGGTCGATGGAGCCGTACTCGACCGTGCGCCCGCCGTACATGACCATCACCTTGTCGGCGAGCTCGGCGACCACGCCGAGGTCGTGGGTGATGAGGATCACGCCCGAGTGGAACTGCTCCTGCATCTCCTGGACGACCTCGATGATCTGCGCCTGGATGGTGACGTCGAGCGCCGTGGTGGGCTCGTCGGCGATGAGGATGTCGGGGTTGCAGCTGATCGCCATCGCGATCATCGCCCGCTGGCGCATGCCGCCGGAGAACTCGAAGGGGTACTGCTTGACGCGGTTCTTGGCGTCGGGGATGCCGACCCGCTCGAGGAGCTCGGCGGCGAGACGCCAGGCCTCGTCCTTGCCCTTGTCCTGGTGCAGCATGATCGCCTCGGCGATCTGGTCGCCGATCTTGAAGACCGGGTTCAGGCTGGTCATCGGGTCCTGGAAGATCATCGCGATGTCGTTGCCGCGCACCTGGCGCATCTCGTCGTCGGAGAGCGCCCGCAGGTCGCGGCCGCGCAGCATCATGGAGCCCTCGACGATCTTGCCCGGAGGATCGGGGATCAGGCGCATCACCGAGAGCGCGGCCACCGTCTTGCCCGAGCCGGACTCGCCGACGATGCCGAGCGTCTCCTGGCGGTCGAGGGTGAAGCTCACCCCGTTGACCGCCTTGACCACGCCGGCATGGGTGAAGAAGTGGGTCGAGAGGTCGGTGACCTCGAGCAGTCGTTCGGCCACGCCTACTCCTTGAGCTTGGGGTCGGTGGCGTCGCGCAGGCCGTTGCCGAACGAGATGAAGCCGAACACGGTGAGGGTCAGCGCGATACTCGGGAAGACGACCATCCACCAGCTGCCCGCCCACAGGTAGGTGAGCGTGTCGGCGATCATCTTGCCCCAGCTCGCGTTGGGCGCCTGGATGCCGATGCCGAGGAAGCTCAGCGCGGCCTCGGTGACGATGGCGCCGCCGACCGCCATCGCGATGGCGACGTATACGGGCGCCATGCTGTTGGGCAGCACGTGACGGAAGATGATGCGCAGGTCGGCCGCGCCCTGGGCGCGGGCGGCCTCGACGTACTCCATCGCCTTGACGCTCAGCACCTGGCCGCGCACGAGACGGGCGAAGCTCGCCCAGCTGAGGATGCCGATGGCGAGGAAGACGTTGACGAAGCCGGGGCCGAGGACGGTCATGATGAGCAGCACGAAGAGGATGTAGGGGAAGGCGAAGAAGATGTCGGCGAGGCGCATGATGACGCTGTCGACCGCCCCCCCGTAGTAGCCGGACACCGGCCCGAGGACGAGGCCGATCGTGAGAGCGATGGCCACGGCGATGACGCCGACGAGCAGCGAGATGCGGGTCGCGACCAGCACGCGCGAGAGGATGTCGCGGCCCATGTAGTCGGTGCCCATGGGGTGCGAGGCGCTCGGCGGCGAGCCGCGCCCCTCGGGCGAGAGGTCGTAGTTCTGCTGGTTCGGCGGGTACGGCGTGACGCCGCGACCGTCGGTCAGCGGGTAGGCGATCACCTGCACGAGGCCGATCACCATGAAGACGATGATGATGCCGAGACCGACGAGGGCGAGCTTGTTGCGCCTGAGGCGGCGCCAGGTGTCGGCCCAGAGGCCGAGGGGCTTGGCGCCGCCGGCGCCCTGCTCGGCCATCTGCGCAGCGCGCTCCTCGAGGACGTCGAGCTCGCTGACCCCGCTGACGCCGGCCACCTCGTCGACGTCGGACGAGCCGTGCATCGGCCCGGGCTCCTGGATGAACTCGCGGTCGGCCACGCTACTCCTCGAGCCTGATGCGCGGGTCGACCGCCGCGTAGCCGAGGTCGACGAACAGGTTGGCGAACACGTAGACGACGGTGGCGAAGAGCACCCCGCCGGCGACCACGGGTACGTCGCGCGAGCCGATGGCCTGGAAGATCATCAGCCCGATGCCGGGGCGCGAGAACACCGTCTCGGTGAGGATCGCGCCGCCCATGAGGGCGCCGAGATCGATACCGGCGATGGTCATGACTGGGATCACGGCGTTCTTGAAGGCGTGCTTGCCGACCACTTTGCGCTCGCCGAGACCCTTGGCTCGCGCGGTGCGGATGTAGTCGGCGCGGATCACCTCGAGCATCGAGGCGCGCTGCATGTAGGAGATGTAGGCGACCTCGATGAGCCCCAGCGTGACCGCCGGCAGGATCAGCGTCGACAGGCTCGCCCACGACGCCGGGACGATCCAGAGCACGTTGTCGCCGGCGCCGGTGAGCGGGAAGATGTCGAGCCCCGTCCACTGCGTCAGCTTGAGGCCGAAGAACCACTGCATGAACACCCCGAGCACGAACACGGGGATGCCCCAGATGATGAGCGCCGAGGTGGTCAAGGCGGTGTCCCAGAACGTGTACTGGCGCAGCGCCGAGTAGATGCCGAGGGGGATGCCGAGCAGCTCGATGAGCACCGCCGCGAGCGCCAGCTGGATGGTGTTGGGGGCGTTCTCGCGGATCATCTCGGCGACGTCCTGCTGCAGGTAGAAGGACTCGCCCAGGTCACCCTGCAGGACCCCGCTGATCCACACCCCGTACTGCACATAGATGGGCTCGTCGAGGCCCTTCTGCTCGCGGATCGCCTGGATCTTCTCTTCGGTCGCGTTCTTGCCGGCGAGCATGCGGGCGGGGTCGCCGGGGATCACGTACAGCATGAAGAAGGTGATCACGCTGACGCCGAAGAGCACGATCACGAGTTGCAGCAAGCGTCTGATCACATAGGAAACCACGGCGCTACTCTACCTCACCGTAGGGGGCCCGCACGAGCGGACCCTGGGCCCCGAAGAACCTGCAACTGCGCCGCAAATGCACGGTGGCCCGCCGCTGGCCTTCCAGCGGCGGGCCACCACTGC
>JAZBOM010000002.1:0-3789 GCA_036351205.1 Thermoleophilia bacterium
GCCCGCGGCGATGCCCGCGAGCGCGCCGAGCGCGAACCCGAGCGCGACGCCCAACGCCGGCCCCCGCGTCCTCGTGCCCGTGGATCCGCTCGCCATCTCGACCTCGGCTCCCGTTCTCGATCGGACCTCGTCAGTCTATCGCGCCCCGGCCCCTCAGCCGCAGGCCAGCTCTTCCACGGCTCCCCTGAGCGCCGCCGTCTGCTTCGCGTCGGCGGGGCCCTGCCCTCGCCAGACGATGGCGCCGTCGGGGGCCAGGAGCAGCACGTAGATGGTGTCGAGCGACGGCAGCCCCAACTCGCGAGCCAGCGCCGAGAGGTCGGTGTAAGCGGTCAGCGTGTGCTGCCGTGCCTGCGGGTCCGTGATCCCCGACCGCATGCCGCCATCGATGAACCCTCGCATCGGGAGGTAGACACGCGAGAGCGCCGGCACCTCCCAGACGGAGAGCTGCCGGCAGCGGGACTCCAGTGCCTCCAGCACCGGCTCCCAGCTCTCGATGAGCGCGGTGTGCGAGCGCTTGAAGGCCAGGATCACGACGCGCGGCGTCGGCGGGAGACCATCGGGGATGGTCACCTCGCGGCCTTCCAGGTCGCGGGCTTTGACCGACGGGAACCGTTCCATCGCGCTCCTTCCGGGGACGTGGGCTCCCGGGTGTTCTTCCCCGCCTCGGCCGGGACCGACCGCCGCGCCTCAGCCTTGACGGACGGGGAAGCCCGCGGCGCGGCCGGACTACCGGACGATGATTCCGCGGCGCGGCCGGACTACCGGACGGTGATCCCGTGGCGCGGCCGGACTACCGGACGCTGATCCCGCGGCGCGGCCGGACTACCGGACGCTGATCCCGCGGCGCGGCCGCAGGGCGACGACGTCCGTCGCGCGGTCAGGCGGCCCCGGTGCGCAGCGGCCGGGCGTCCTCCGCTGCGAGCTCGTCGTCGGAGACGCTCTCGCGCCCGTCGTGGTCCTCCTGCTCCGCCTGGCCGTCCTGCCCCGATACGCCGGCCTGCCCCGGCCGCGCGTCCTGTCCCGACCCGTCGTCCTGCCCCGACGGGCCGTCCTGCCCCGCTTCTTCGGCGACAGCCGGGGCGACCGGGATGTCCGGCACCTCCGGCAGCGGAGCGAACAGCTCTCCCGCGATCGCCTCCCGGCGCACGTAGTGCTCCTGCCAGATGCCGTCGGTGAGCGCCTCGAACCGGCGGTTGTAGGCCACCAGCCCGCGCGTGTACTCGGGGTCGATCAGCGTGTCGGCGGCGTTGCTGTCGGTCGGGACGACCTCGTACTGGATGAGGAGTCGTTCGAGCTCGTCGTGGTGGTCGCGGTTGGGGCAGGGGGCGATCGTGCTGCGCCCGTCCTCGACGTAGTCGTACTGCCACTGGCGGACGGCCTGGAAGAAGGGGTCCTGCCACACGTCGTTCAGCGTCTTGCCCTCCGCATAGGCGTCGCGGATGTTGACCGGCGAGTACGGCATGAAGACGCAGGGCGTCACGGCGCCGTTCCAGTCGATGTAGAAGTAGCCGCCCTGGCCGTGGCCGCCGGCCGAGATGCAGCCGTCGATGCAGGTGCCGTGGTTCCAGAAGTCGGCGAGGAAGAGCTTCTTCTCGCGCACGATCTCCCACGACCGCCTCCACATCCAGGCCCGCTGCTCCGGCGTGGGCATCAGATCGAGGGTGTAGGAGCGCCCGATCGGCATGTAGTGGAAGATGAAGGCGAGCATGGCGCCCTTGTCCATCATGAAGTCGATGAACTCTTCGGAGAGGATCTCCTCCACGTTGTGGCACGTGGCGGTCAGCGAGATGCCGAAGGGCACCTTGTCGCGGTTGAGACGGTCCATCACCTCCAGGACGCGATCGAACGTGCCGTCGCCGCGGCGCGCGTCGGTGAGCTCACGGAACCCCTCGACCGAGAGGAAGAGGAGCGCGTTGCCGGAGTCGGAGAGCCGCGTGCTCACCTCGTCGTCGATCAGGGTGCCGTTCGTGTAGACCATGAAGAAGCAGTCCTGGTGCTTGTCGAACAGCTCGAGGATGCCCTTGCCTTCAGACCGGTAGGCGAAGGGCTCGCCGCCGCTGAAGACGAAGAACCGCTCGCCCCAGTGCTCCTTGGCGTCCTCGATGATGCGGTCGACGAGGCTCCACTCGAGCGCGTTGCTGCGGTCGTCCGAGTCCGAGTAGCAGCCCGGGCAGCGCAGGTTGCAGGCCTTGCCGGGGGCGATGAGGAGGAAGCTCGGGGCCAGCTTGCCGAAGGCCTCCTGGAACTTCTTCCGCTGTTCGGCGTCACCCCGGTCGAGGAACAGGGTCTTGACGAGGACCTGCAGCATCGCCCTGAGGTAGGCGTCCGAGAGGTGCCCTCCGCGCAGGGCTCGCCGGAGCGACTCGGTGATCGCCATCCCCATGGCGATGCGGTCGTCCTGGACACTCGGCAGGCAGCTGGAGTCGGAGCGCGAGGCCTTCAGCGTCTTGACCAGGTACTTCTGCACCTCCCGGGAGACGAGCCACTGGGCGAGAGGGTTGCTCGCGACCGTGACGAGCTGCGACGTGGACGCCGTGGAGAGCCTCCGCCTCATGTAGCGCAACGTCCTCGATTCCGACCCGTTGTCCGCCATGGCGTCCTTCCTCCTCCTCGGTCGCTCGCCCGATCCTAGACTAGCATCGCGACGACGGCGGCCGGAAGGCGGCGGGTGCTCGGGCGGCGCCCGGCGAGCCGGTGTCGCGGGACCCTACCGCGGCAGCCGCTCCTCGACGCCGGGCGGAGCCTCCGCCAGCCCCCAGAAGAACGTGGCCGGGATCTCGCCGCTGTTCCTTGCGGAGTACTTCCACTCCGTCTCCCAGAGGCCGAAGTCGCCCGCTTCGAGGAGGAGGGGGCTGCCCCCTCCCTTCCTCACGCGCTCCGCGTCCTTGCCCCAGTACACCGTGACCTCCCCGGCGAGCACGTAGTAGAACTCGACGCGGGGCCCGTAGTACTCGTCCGCGCTGCCGTCGTCCTCGCTCTCGAGCGAGAAGACCGTGGTCTGGGCGCCCGGCGGCATGAAGTAGAGGCCGAACTCGCCGAAGCCCTCGGCTTCGGCGATCTCCGTGTACCGGCAGCCGGGCACATACCTGTCGACGCCGTTGAACTTGAAGTCCTTGACCGTCGACACCCGCGGCCCGGGTGCCGGGCTCGGCCTGCTGGCTTCCATCGCGACTCCTCCCTGTCTGCGCGGCGTGGCGGTTCAGACCTCGATGATCTCGTGTGGGACGTCGTTCAGCCGCACGGCGCCGCCCGGCTTGACCACGAACTGGTCCTCGATCTGCAGGTCGCCCGTGTCGGCGAAGAAGACGGTCGGCTCGAGAGAGATGACCATGTCCTCCTCGAGCACCCGGTCCTCGTAGGCGCGGTCGCCCACGATCCGCTGGTAGCCGACGAACGGCCATTCGTGCACCTCGAGGCCGACCCCGTGCCCCAGACCCCACCAGTCGAGGTCGTCCCAGGCGGCCGTCGTGACCTTGTCGGCGGCCGCCTCGACCGCCGACGCGTGGACCCCGGGGCGAGCCGCGTCGGCCGCCGCGTGGTGCGCCTCGACGAGGACCTTGAGCGCGTCCTTCTGCCGCGCCGATGCCTTCCCCAGCACGAACGGGCGCGACAGGTCGCAGCAGTACCCCCGGTACATGGTGCCGAAGTCGATCGAGACCGGGTCTCCGGCCTCGAGCACGCGGCGCTCGCACTGCCACCAGGCGCTCACGTGCGTCTCGTCCCAGCCCGACACGACCATCGTGTAGTGCGGGAAGGCCTCGGAGCCCTCGGCCCGGCAGACGCGCTCGA
>JAZBOM010000003.1:0-4289 GCA_036351205.1 Thermoleophilia bacterium
CACCTCCCGTTGCTTCTTACCGTCCGGCGCCCCGGCGCTTCGTGCCGGGGCGCGCGCTGACCGTGCTGCCGCCTGCGCCGGTATGGGAATCGCAGGGGGGCCTGCCGCGCGCGAGCCTGTGCGGGCGCTCGCGGGGCGCGGGGTGCGGCCAATCGGGCACACTACATGCCGCGAACGGTCACTTCAACCCCGTTCGGCGTGTGCCGGACGATGAGGCTGTGCGGGCGGGCACGACGGTTTGGCGCGACCCGCAGGTCGTCGAGAGAAGCTCACCCTAGACCTGAGGGTGAGAGTACCGGCAACGGTGCCTACGGGGCAGTAGTGCGGAGAGTGTCACCGAGGCGCGGCAGGTGCGGCACGGGCGCGGCAGATGAAGCGGGGGGTGGTGGGCAATGTTGGATTTGAACCAACGACCTCCTGCGTGTGAAGCAGGCGCTCTCCCCCTGAGCTAATTGCCCACGAGGCGAGAAGGATACCAGAGGCTCCGACGGGGGAAAACACGAGGCGCGGCCGTGGCGCGCGGCGCGCCGCGCGCCACAGCCGCGCCGGCGAGAGAGACGTACGGTACGGCGGTGACGATGGCCGACCTCGACGACACCCTCGAGAGGATCCGGCGCGGGTATCGCGCCCTCGGCGTCGGGGCGCACCGCGACGTGCTGGCCATGTTCGAGGGCGGCGGGCCCGAGCGAGAGGGCGGCGAGCCCGAGCAGGGCGCCGGCGGGCCGGGGGGCGCCGGCGGCGAGTGGAGCGTCATCGACCTGGTCGACGGGCACCGGTATGCCCCACGCGACGTCGTCGCCATGGACCTCTTCGGCGGGCTCCCCTCCCACTGGCAGCTCGTCGGGGTCGATGTGGAGCACTGGCATCGGGGCCCGTGGCGGCGGCTCCTCGGCTTCGGGCCCAAGGTCGACGGCGTCGAGTCGCTGGTCGTCTCGGGGCACTACCGCGCCCGGCCGCGGGCGCCGGACTGCCGCTGGCACGTCGAGCGCGTTCCCTTCATCCACATCTGGTGCGTCGTCGGCGCCCGGGTGGAGAGCGTCTCCAGCTACCTCGACGCGATCGAGTTGCGGCGGCTGCCGGCGGCGGCCTGAGCGCGCCGCAGGGCCGGGCCGCCGTCCTTCCAGTTCCACCACCTGGCGAGCTCGGGGTCGGCCGCGCCGCTCTCGCTGCTCTGATCGCCGCCATCGGCGGCAGCGTGCTCCGCGGCGTACACGGCGCAGCGGAAGGCGTAGAGCACGCAGCGGTCGACGGGGCCGAGCTGCGCCTGCAGCTCGTCGTAGAGCGCCTCCGGGTCGCGCCCGCGCAGGCCGGCGGGCGAGCGCACGCCGAGGAGGAGCAGCTTCTCGGCCAGCCGGGGTCCGATCGACGGCAGGGTCTGCAGGGCGGCGAGGGCGTCGGGGTCGTCCGACGTCTGGCCGACGCCCCGCGTGGGGCCGACGTCCCGCGTCGAGGCGCGCTTCGGCGCGGCGGCGGTCACGCCGCGCTCTCGGCCGCCGCGAGGCTCTCGGCGCGCTCCTTCACGGCGGCGCAGAGCTGCTCGAAGCCGTCCTGCGACTGGCGCATCGCCGTGCCGAGGAACGGCAGCAGCAGGCCGGTCACCACCTCGTGCGAGCGGAAGCGGGCGCGACCTTCGGGCAGCGGCTCGACGGTGAGGGCGTGCTCGCCGTCGAAGACGCCGGGGACGAACCAGCGTCCCCGCCAGCGCAGCTCGCGCCCGGGGTCGAGGCGGTGCACCCTCGCCTTGAAGGTGACCGGCTTGCGGCCCGGCGCCCGGATGGTGACAGCGACCCGGCCGCCTTCGCGCAGGTCTCCCTCCAGCCGCTGGACGAAGGGGTTCCACTCGGGGTAGCGGGAGGCGTCGGCGAGCACCTTCCACACGGTCGCGGCGGGGGCGTCGATCTCGATGGATGCGTTGAGGACCTTCATGAGGGCTCCTTGGTGGGGTCGCTGGGGTGGTACCCGGCGTCTGCGGAACCGTCACGTGCGCGTCTCGCGTGGAGCGTCTTCGACGAGGATGCCATTCACCGCTGCGCACACGATACGAGCTCGCCCGGGTGCTGTGCGATACTCCGGGCGATGATCAAGTACCTGGGGTCAAAGCGCCTGCTCGTCCCCGACATCCTGAGGATGGTCGCCTGCTTCGGCGGAGCGCGGCGCGTGCTCGACCTCTTCTCGGGCACGGCGCGCGTGGGGCACGCGCTCAAGCGCGGCGGCTACGACGTGGTGGCCAACGACAACGCCGCCTTCGCACACACGCTGGCGCGCTGCTACGTGCAGGCCGACCGGGCGCGGGTGATCGACGAGGTGGGCCGGCGGCTCGAGGAGCTGCGCCGCGTGCCGCCGGCCCCCGGCTACTTCACCGAGACGTTCTGCGAGCGGGCGCGCTTCTTCCACCCGCGCAACGGGGCCCGCGTCGACGCGATGCGCGAGCGCATCGCGGAGTGGGCGGGCGGCGGCCGGGGCGGCGCCGGCGACGGCTCGGGCGGCGGCCTCGACGGCGACGTCGAGGCGGTGCTCCTCGTCGCCCTCATGGAGGCCGCCGACCGCGTCGACTCGACGACCGGCGTGCAGATGGCCTACCTCAAGCAGTGGGCGCCGCGCGCCCTGCGCGAGCTCGAGCTGCGCCTGCCGCGCGTGCTCGACGGCCCCGGCACGGCGCTCGGCCTCGACGCCCTCGAGGCGGCGGCCGCCGTCGAGGCCGACGTCGCCTACCTCGACCCGCCCTACAACCAGCACAGCTACCTGGGCAACTACCACGTCTGGGAGACGCTCGTGCGCTGGGACGACCCCGAGGTCTACGGCGTCGCCTGCAAGCGGCTCGATACGCGCGCGCGCGCGAGCCGCTTCAACTCGCGCCGGCGGGCCGCGGAGGCCTTCGCCGATGTGGTCGCCGCCGTCCGCGCCCCGCGCCTGCTGGTCTCGTTCAGCGACGAGGGCTTCCTCGCGCGCGACTGGCTCGAGGGTCTGCTCGCGGAGCGCGGCCATCTCGTGGTGGCGCCGATCGACTACAAGCGCTACGTCGGCGCCCAGATCGGCATCCACGATCGGCGCGGCCGCAAGGTCGGCCGGGTCAGCCACCTGCGCAACACCGAGTACCTGTACGCGGTGACGCCGGACCGCGCTGAGGCGGAGGCGCTGGCCGAGATGGTCGTCGCCCGCGACGGCGCGACGCAACGGGGCTGAGAGTCCAAGCGCCCCGCAGCCGGCGATGGCGGCCCCGAGCTGAGGGCGTGCGCCGTTGTCTCCTCAGGCAACACCCCGACACGCCCACTCAACCCACTTAACAGACCAAAACGGCCTCTAAACCCTCGACAAACCCCGGCGGGTATTGACCGTTGGACTCCCCAGGGTGTTCAAGGGTGAATAGGTTCCATGCATTGTCTTCTGCCGGGTGGCCAGCACCGAGGGCCCGCCGCCCGGTCGCTTCGTTGACTCGGGCGGAGGGGGTGAGGCGCACGTAGCTTGCAGCGGCGGCTGCAGACGTCGCGTCTCTGCTGTTGCCTTCGGCGCGTCCGGGCCTGGGGCGCCCGGATCGGCTTCGAGGGCATGCATCAAGGGGGCTACCAACTCATGAAGCGAACGATCATCTTGGCGACCCTTCTGGCGGTCGTCCTCGCCTTCGCGCTGTCCACGTCGGTCGCGCTGGCGGCGGGTGCGGGCGCGAAGCCGAACCCGGATCCCGGCCAGGATCCGACCGCGCTCAGCCCGAACCTGTCGTTCCCGGTCGTCATGACCACCCCGCTCGAGCAGTTCTTCGTGATGGTGCAGGCGCTGGAGCAGATACCGGTCTACGATGCTGACGGCAACCTCATCGGCTACGAGGACGGCGACCCGCTGTTCACCAGCACCGGCGAGCCCGTGATGGTGTTCGCCACCGACGAGAATGGCGACTACATCCCGCTGGCCGCGGTCGCGGAGAACCTCACGCACGTCTACAGCGGCTCCCACCCCGGCATGACGGACTTCGACTACGGCTGGTGGGCGTGCATGGTCGGTGACGACCCCGCGACACCCGACGTGGTCGAGACCGACTACGAGTACCACGTCTGGACGACCCTGGACTACATAACCTACCTGAACCAGTTCCCCGCCTGGTACGTGCAGCCGACGGACGAGCTCGCGCCGAACACGTGGCAGGCCGACTGGGCCCTGTGGGAGAAGACCCTGCTCCCGGACGATCCCAACTACCTGTGGGACGTCGTGTTCATCGATTTCGTCGACTGGGGCAACCCACTCGAGAACATCAACCCCACGGTGGGTTACCGGTTCCCCGTGGAGGTCGCGCTCTA
>JAZBOM010000004.1:0-5461 GCA_036351205.1 Thermoleophilia bacterium
CCGACATGCCGACCCACAGGACGTGTCCCGAGGACGGGTGCGAGTCGGGGCGCAGGCCGAGGTTGCCGGCGAGAGCGCCGTCGAGCTCGGCGACGAGCATGAGGCAGCGCGGCTCGGCGCAGCTGTCGGCGACGCGGTGCTTCCAGTCGCGCGCCTTCATCTCGCCCGGCGAGAGCAGAAGACCGCTCTCGGGCTCGGCGGCGACCGCGTCGAGCAGGCGCGCGAGGGCCTTGGCGTCGCGCGGCCGGGCGGTGCGCACGCGCACCACCCGGCCGTCGTCGAGCCTCAGCTCTCTGTCACGCGCGAGCGAACCCACGGAGCGGCGCCGCCGACCCTCACTTCTCGAGCTCGAGCTCGCCGTGCTCCTCGATGGCGGCCTGCGCGGCGGCGAGCCGGGCGACCGGCAGCCGGAACGGCGAGCAGCTCACGTAGTCCATGGCGGCGCGGTGGCAGAACTTCACCGTCGCGGGGTCGCCGCCCTGCTCGCCGCAGATGCCGATCTTGAGATCCTCCCTCGTCGAGCGGCCCTTCTTGATGCCGATCTCGACGAGCTGGCCGATGCCCTCCTGGTCGAGGCTTTCGAAGGGGTCGACCGGCCAGATCTCCTCCTTGAGGTAGAGCGGGAGGAACTTGCCGGCGTCGTCGCGCGAGACGCCGAACCCCATCTGCGTGAGATCGTTGGTGCCGAAGCTGAAGAACTCCGCGGTCTCAGCGATGCGGTCGGCGGTGAGGCAGGCGCGGGGGATCTCGATCATCGTGCCCACCGTGTAGTCGACGCTGACACCCTGCTCGGCGAAGACCTCGGCGGCGACGGCGCGCACCTGGGCCTCCTGGTGCTCGAGCTCCTTCTTGGTGCCGACCAGCGGGATCATGATCTCGGGGTGCACGGCGGTGCCGTCCTTCGCCACCAGGCAGGCGGCCTCGAGGATCGCGCGCGACTGCATGCGCGTGATCTCGGGGAAGGCGATGCCGAGGCGGCAGCCGCGGTGGCCGAGCATCGGGTTGTTCTCGTGGAGCTCGGCCACCTTCGCCGCCACCTTCTCGACGTCGACACCGAGTGCTTCGGCGGTCGCACGTTGATCGGCCTCGTCGTGCGGCAGGAACTCGTGCAGCGGCGGGTCGAGGGTGCGGACCGTGACCGGGCGGCTGCCCATCACGCGGAAGATGCCGGCGAAGTCGTCGCGCTGCATGGGCAGCAGGCGGGCGAGCGCCGCCTCGCGCTCCTCGGTCGTGTCGGCGAGGATCATCCGCCTCACGTCCATGATCCGCTCGCCCTCGAAGAACATGTGCTCGGTACGGCAGAGGCCGATGCCCTCGGCGCCGAAGGCGACCGCGTTCGCCGCCTGGTCCGGCTGATCGGCGTTGGTGCGCACGCCGAGGGTGCGCTCCTTGTCGGCCCACTGCATGATCTCCGCGTAGTAGCGGTAGGAGTGCGATTCGTCCTCGGTCTGCACGCCCTCCAGCAGCACCTGCAGGACCTCGGGCGGGCTCGGGTCGAGCTCGCCGAGGATCACCTCGCCGGTGAAGCCGTCGATCGAGAGCCAGTCGCCCTCGGCGACCGCGGTGCCGTCGACCTCGAAGCGGCGCCCGCGCAGGTCGATGTCGAGCGCCCCGCAGCCGACGATGCAGACCTTGCCCATCTGCCGGGCGACGAGCGCGGCGTGGGAGGTCATGCCGCCCTGAGCCGTGAGGATGCCCTGGGCGGCGTCCATGCCGCGGATGTCGTCGGGGCTCGTGAAGTCGCGGACCAGCAGCACCTTCTCGCCGCGGGCCGCCCAGGCCACGGCGTCGGGCGCGTTGAAGACGACCCGGCCGGTGGCCGCGCCGGGGCCGGCCGGCAGCCCCTTGGCGAGCACGCGCCCCGCGTCCACCGCCTTCTGCTTGTCGTCGGCGGAGAAGACCGGCCGCAGCAGCTGGTTGAGCTGCTCGGGGTCGATCCGCATGAGCGCCTCCTGGGGGCTGATGAGCCCCTCGTCGGCCATGTCGACGGCGATGCGGATCGCCGCCAGCCCGGTGCGCTTGCCGTTGCGCGTCTGCAGCATGTACAGGCGGCCGCGCTCGATGGTGAACTCGAAGTCCTGCATGTCGCGCAGCTCGCGCTCGAGCGTCTGGCGCACCTCGAGCAGCTGCCCGTAAGCCTCGGGGAAGACGTCCTCGAGCTCGACGACCGGGCGCGGCGTGCGCACCCCGGCGACCACGTCCTCGCCCTGGGCGTTGACCAGGAACTCGCCGTAGAAGTCGTTCTCGCCCGAAGCCGGGTTGCGCGTGAAGCCGACCCCGGTCCCCGACTCCTCGCCGGTGTTGCCGTAGACCATCGTCTGGATGTTGACCGCGGTGCCCCAGGTATCGGGGATGTCGTAGAGGCGGCGGTAGGCGACGGCGCGGTCGTTGTTCCACGAGCCGAACACCGCTGAGATGGCGCCCCAGAGCTGCGCCTTCGGGTCGTCGGGGAAGTCCTTGCCGGTGCGCTCCTTGACGAGCGCCTTGAAGCGCGCCGTGAGCTCCTTGAGGTCGTCGGCGGTGAGGTCGGTGTCGAGTTTGGCGCCACGCTCCCGCTTCATCGCCTCGAGCTGCTCCTCGAACGGGTCGCCCTCGTCGCCCTCGGGCTTGAGGCCCATGACGACGTCGCCGTACATGGTGACGAAGCGCCGGTAGCAGTCGTAGGCGAAGCGCGGGTTGTCGGTCTGGGCGATGAGACCCTGGATGGTGGTGTCGTTCAGGCCCAGGTTGAGGACGGTGTCCATCATGCCGGGCATCGACGCCCGGGCGCCGGAGCGTACCGAGAGCAGGAGGGGGTCGGCGGGGTCGCCGAAGCGCTTGCCGGTGTCCTGCTCGAGCGAGGCCAGCGCGTCGTCGACCTGCGCCTCGACGCCGTCCTGGTAGGTGCCGGTGCCGGCGTAGTGGATGCAGACCTCGGTGGTGATCGTGAAGCCCGGCGGGACCGGCAGGCCGATGACGGTCATCTCGGCGAGGTTCGCGCCCTTGCCGCCGAGCAGCGCCTTCATACTCTTGTCGCCTTCGTTGAACCGGTAGACGTACTTCTGCGCCATCACATCCTCCCTGAGTGACCTCACGCGCGTATTCCCCAGCTGTGAACGCCCGACTCCTTCACGCTCAGGTGACGGCCGGGACGGGCAGGCGGCTGAGGTCGCCGATCTCTACGAGCAGGTTGACGACCGCGGCGAGCTGGGCGAGCCGGTTGGCGCGCACCGCCGGGTCGGGATCCATGACGAGGACGTCGTCGAAGAAGCGGTCGACCGGGTCGCGCAGCGGCGCCGCGGCGGCGACGGCGCTCTCGACGTCGAGAGCGGCGAGGGCGGCGCGCACGGGGCCGACGGTCGCGGCCAGCGCCGCGGCGAGCTCGGCCTCGATCGGCGCGGCGAACCGGGCGGGGTCGACGGCGGGCGCCGACCCTGTCGCGGGCGCCACGCCCTTGCTCGCGATCGAATAGCAGCGGCTGTAGGCGACCACGACGTCGTCGAAGGCGGCCGAGCCCGAGAGCGCGGCGAAGCCGCGCGCCCGGGCCGCCTTGGCCGGCACGTCTGCGGCCGCGGCGCCGAGCGCCGCCTCGACGATCGGATACGGGAGGCCTTCGTCGAGCAGGAGCGCCTCGAGGCGCTCCCACACGAAGGCCGCCATCTCGGCGACCAGGGCGCGGTGCTCGCTGTGTCCGAGCTCGATCGCGCCCTGCGCCTCGTACTGGTCGAGGGCGGCGGCGAGCAGCCCGGGCAGGGCGGCGCGCAGGTCGTGCTCGAGGGTGATGCGCACGATGCCCATCGCTGCGCGCCGCAGACCGTACGGGTCGCGCGAGCCGCTCGGCTTCTGGCCGGCCACCCAGGCCCCGGCGATGTTGTCGGCCTTCTCGGCCACGGCGAGGACGGCGCCGGCGAGCGTCGCCGGGCCCGGCGCCGTCGCCGAGAGCGGCAGGTAATGCTCGCCGACGGCGCGCGCCACGGCCTCGGGCAGGCCGGCGTGGCGGGCGTAGAGCTCGCCCATCGTGCCCTGCAGGGTGGGGAACTCGATCACGACCTGGCTCACGAGGTCGGCCTTGGCCAGGCCGGCGGCGCGCACGAGGTGTTCGACGGGCACGCCGTGGCCGTCGCCGGAGACGTCGCGGGCCTCGCCGCCCCGGTGCAGGCCGGCGGCGAGACCGGCGACGAGGCCCTCGAGGCGGCGTGCCTTGTCGGCGAGCGTACCGAGCTTCTCGTGGAAGACGACCTCGCCGAGCCGCGCCGCCATGGCGTCAACGCCCTCGGCGAGGTCACGGTCGTAGGCGAACTCGGCGTCGTCGAGGCGGCCTTCGAGCACGCGCTCGTTGCCGCGCGTGACGAGCTCGGCCGCCGCGGGGTCGGCGTTGGAGACGTAGAGGAAGACCGGCGCCAGGCCGCCGTCGGCGGCGCGCACCGGGAAGTAGCGCTGGTGGCTCTGCATGGCGGTAACGAGGACCGGCGCCGGCAGGCGCAGGTGCCGTTCGTCGAAGCGCCCCTCCTGCACCGAGGGCCACTCCGCCAGGTAGACCGCCTCCTCGAGCACGTCGCCCGGGTCCTCCCAACGGGCGCCGAGCGCCGCGGCGCGCTCGTCGAGCCCGGCGACGATGCTCCGCCGGCGCTCCTCCTGGTCGACGACGACCTTCTGCTCCGCGAGCAGGGCTTCGTAACGGTCGGCCGCCTCGATCGCGACCGGCGCGCCGAGCACCCGGTGCCCCTGCGACACGTCGCCCACCTCGAGACCGTAGAAGGTGGTCACGAGGGTGGCCTCGTCGAGCTTGCCGACCAGCCAGCGGATCGGCCGCGCGAAGCGCAGGAAGTCGTCGGCGCCCTCCGGCCGCCGGTCCCAGCGCATGCCGCGCGGCACCTGGATGCCGGTGACGAGGCGCGGGATCAGGCCCGGCAGCACGTCGAGCGCCGGGCGCCGTTCGGACTCGACCTCGGCGCTCACGAACTCGACACCGCCGACGGTCTCGCGGCCCAGATCCTCGGGGCGCAGTCCCTTGCCGCGGGCGAAGCCCGCGCCGGCCTTGGTCGCCTGCCCTTCGGCGTCGAAGGCGACGTCGGCGCGCGGGCCGCGGAAGCGCTGCACGAGGGCGTGCTGCCGCTCGGGCACGCCGTCGACGAGCACGGCGATGCGCCGCGGCGACACGTAGACCCGGAGGCGCCGCTCGGCGAAGCGCGCGGCGGCGCCCTTGGCGGCGGACCCGGCTTCGGGCTCGACGGCGCCCTCGGCGTCCTGCTTCGCACCGCCGTCCCCGGCCGACCCCGCAGCCTCTGCCTCCCGGTCGTCTGCGGGCAGCAAGCGCTCGTCGGCGAGCAGGCGGTACACGAGCCCCTCGCCGCCGTCGCCGCGCAGCTGGCGCAGCACCGAGCGGCAGAAGCTCGCCGGCAGTTCCTCGCAGCCGATCTCGACGAGCAGCAGGCTCACTCGCCGGCCTCCTGGCCGGGCGAAGTCCCGGCCTCGCCGGGCG
>JAZBOM010000005.1:0-2247 GCA_036351205.1 Thermoleophilia bacterium
CGCCTCAAGATCATCTTCAGCGAGATCCTGCCGAGCACGACGAGCCCGCTGCTGGTCGAGTTCGGCCTGCGTCTCACCTACTCGATCGGCCTGATCGCCGCGCTCTCGTTCCTCGGCTTCGGCCTGCAGCCGCCGGCCGCCGACTGGGGGCTCATGATCAACGAGAACCGTATCGGCATCCCCGTCCAGCCGTGGCCGGTGCTGATGCCGGTCGTCCTCATCGGCATCCTGACCATCGGCACCAACCTCATCGCCGACGGCATGGGGCGGGCGTTGATCGGTATCGAGCGCGACACGGGGGGTACGTGATGGCGACCGTGTCCACTGCCGGTCCCGCTGCCGGCGCCGAGCGCGACGTGGCCCTCACCGTCGAGGGCCTCACCATCGTCCTCGACCCCTCGGGCCGCAACATCGACGACGAGGTCTCGCTCTGGATCCGCCAGGGCGAGGTCCTGGGCCTGGTCGGCGAGTCGGCCTCGGGCAAGACGACCGCGGCGACCAGCCTGCTCGACTACCAGCGGCGCGGGGCCAAGATCTCCGCCGGGCGCGTCGAGATCGACGGCCGCGACGTCCTCAGCATGGGCGTCGACGAGCTGCGCACCATCCGCGGCGGGGTGATCAGCTACGTGCCTCAGGACTCCTCGGCCTCGCTGAACCCGGCCCTGCGCATCGGCACCCAACTCATGGAGATCCTCGAGGCGCACGACTTCGGCTCCTCGGGCGCCGAGCGCGAGGCGCGCCTCGCCGAGATGATGGCCGAGGTGCTGCTGCCCTCCGACCACGACTTCCTGCGCAGGTACCCGCACCAGCTCTCCGGCGGTCAGCAGCAGCGCGTGGCGATCGCCATGGCGTTCGCCAACCGGCCCAAGGTGATCGTCCTCGACGAGCCGACCACGGCCCTCGACGTGACGACCCAGGCGCACGTCCTCGACACGATCCGCGACCTCACCAGGCAGTACGGGGTCGCGGCGCTCTACGTCACCCACGACCTCGCCGTGGTCGCCAACCTCGCCGACCGCATCGCCGTCATGTACGCCGGGCGCATCGTCGAGATCGGCACCAAGCAGGAGCTCTTCGAGGCCGGCCAGCACCCTTACACGCGCAAGCTGCTCAGCTCGATCCCCGACATCACCGGCGAACGCGCCCTCAAGGGCATCCCGGGCTGGGCGCCGCGCCCCGGTCAGCGGCCGCCGGGCTGCGCCTTCACGCCGCGCTGCAGCTGGGCGATCGAGAAGTGCTCAGAGGAGTACCCTCCGGTCGAGGGGCCGACGAGCGAGCACCGGGTGCGCTGCTGGCGCTGGAAGGAGGTCGGCGCTCAGGCGGCCGAGACCGACGTCGTCCTGCGCGACCGCTCACTCGACGCCTGCGAGACGACCGAGAAGACGGTCATCAGCGTCCGCGACCTCATCGCCTTCTACCAGCGCAAGGAGACCCTGCACGACATCGACGTCACGCTCTGCGAGCGGCGCTGCCTCTCGCTGGTCGGCGAGTCGGGCTCGGGCAAGACCACCCTGGCGCGCTGCATCGCCGGTCTGCACCCGCACAAGATCGTCGGCGACATCGAGTTCCTGGGCGAGCCGCTGGCGCGCGACGCCCGCGACCGGCCGCGGGCCACGCGCCAGGCGATCCAGTACATCTTCCAGAGCCCGTACTCCTCGCTCAACCCGCGCAAGACCATCCGCCAGATCCTCGCCGCGCCGCTCAAGGTCTTCTTCGACCTCTCGCGCGACGAGATGGAGGCGCGTATGGAGAAGGCGCTCGAGCAGGTGGCCCTCGACGCCACCCTCTTGAACCGCTACCCCGACCAGCTCTCCGGCGGTGAGCGTCAGCGCGTCGCCATCGCCCGCGGTCTGGCCGCCGAGCCCACGGTCCTGGTCTGCGACGAGGTCACGAGCTGGCTCGACGTCTCCGTGCAGGCGGCGATCATCGAGCTGCTCGCCAACCTGCAGCGCGACATGGGCCTCTCGATGCTCTTCGTCACCCACAACCTCGCCCTGGTGCGCTCGATCAGCCAGGAGGTCGCGGTCATGAACGAGGGCCGCATCGTCGAGCACGGCGGCGTCGACGCCGTCCTCGAGGACCCGCAGGCCGACTACACGAAGAAGCTGCTGTCCGATACGCCGACGATCTGACCTCGCCCGGACCGTGACCGTGCGGCGCGCTGGTCGCCCCTGTGCGGGTGAATCCCCGCCGTTTCGCCGACGGTCGGAGGATGTGTACGAATACTGCGGTGTCGCCACAGTCGCG
>JAZBOM010000006.1:0-3017 GCA_036351205.1 Thermoleophilia bacterium
CCGCCGCCCCGGCCCAGACGTCGACCATGCCCGGCGCCACGGTGCCGCCGCAGAGCTCGGCGAAGAGCCGCGACGCGAAGTCGAGCCCGCCGGGCACCAGGTTCGCGTCCAGCCCCTTCTCGAAGCGGTTGCTGGCCTCGCTGCGGATGCCGGTGTGCATCTCGGTGCGCAGGATGCTCGGGCCGCTGAAGTTGGCCGCCTCGAGGACGACGTCGGTGGTGCGGTCGTCGACCTCGGCGTCGACGGCGCCGAAGACGCCGGCGATGACGAGCGGCCGCTCGACGTCGGCGATCACCAGCATCTCGCCGTCGAGGGTGCGCTCGACTTCGTCCAGGGTGACGATCTTCTCGCCGTCCTTCGCCCGGCGGGCGATCAGCGTGCCGCCCCTGATCTTGCCGGCGTCGAAGGCGTGGAGGGGCTGGCCCCAGCCGAGCATGACGTAGTTGGTCACGTCGACGATGTTGTTGATGGGGCGCATGCCCGCGTGCGTGAGGCGCGCCTTGAGCCAGGCCGGCGACTCGCCCGTCGTCATGCCCCGGATCACGCGGGCGCCGTAGCGCGGGCAGAGGTCGGGGTCGGCGACCTCGACGGCGATCGACTCGGCGGCGGGGGCGCCGCCCGTCACCGCAGGAGCGGCGGTGGGCGGCGGCGCCAGCGCGACCCCGGCCGCCGCCGCGACCTCGCGGGCGATGCCGTAGACGCTGAAGCAGTCGGGGCGGTTCGAGGTCAGCTCGAGCTCGAGCACGGCCTCGCTGACCGGCAGGTAGGTCTGCAGCGGCGCGCCGACCGCCCAGTCGGCGGGCAGCACGGCGATGCCGGGGCTCTTCTCCTCGTAGCCCAGCTCCTGCTCGCTCATGATCATGCCGTCGCTCTCGACGCCGCGCAGGTTGGCCTTCTTCAGCTTGAGGCCGCCCATGAGCGTCGCCCCGGTCATGGACACGGGCACGACGTCGCCGGCCTCGAAGTTGTCCGCCCCGCAGACGATCTGCTTCACGCCGCCGTTGGCCTCGCCGACGTCGACGGTGCAGAGGCTCAGCTTGTCGGCGTTGGGGTGCCGGTCGCGGGTCACGACCCTGCCGACCACGAAGCGGCCGAGGTTGTCGGGGTCGCGCGGGGCGCCGACCCAGTCGATGCCCTCGACCTCGGTGCCCGACATCGTGAGCAGCTCGGCGAGCTCCTCCGCGGTGCCCTCCCAGGCCACGTACTCCTTGAGCCAGCTGAACGGAAGTCTCATCGTCCGTCTCCTCTCAGAACTGCCGCAGGAAGCGGACGTCGTTGTCGTAGAACAGGCGCAGGTCGGGGATGCCGTGCTTCAGCATCGCCATGCGCTCCACCCCCATGCCGAAGGCGAAGCCGCTGACCGCCTCGGGGTCGTAGCCGACGAACCCGTAGAGGTTGGGGTCGACCATGCCGGCGCCCATGATCTCGAGCCAGCCGGAGTGCTTGCACGAGCGGCAGCCCTTGCCGCCGCAGAGCTCGCAGTTCACGTCGACCTCGATGCTGGGCTCGGTGAACGGGAAGAAGTGCGGCCGCACGCGGATCGCCCGGTCGCCGCCGAAGAACTCCTCGGTGAAGTAATGGACGGTGCCCTTGAGGTCGGCCAGCGTGATGCCCTCGTCGACGACGAGCCCCTCGACCTGGTGGAACATCGGCGTGTGGGTCGCGTCGGAGTCGCGGCGATAGACCTTGCCCAGGCAGAGCACGTAGACGGGGGGACGCTGCTGCTCCATGACGCGCACCTGGACCGGCGAGGTGTGGGTGCGCAGGAGGACGCCGCGGTCGGCGTCGACCACGGCCTCGGGCATGGTCTCGCGCGGCTCCTGCACCCAGAACGTGTCGTGGGCGGAGCGCGCGGGGTGGCTCGGCGGCGTGTTGAGCGCCGTGAAGTTGTAGTAGTCGAGCTCGACCTCGGGGCCCTCGGCGATGCGGTAGCCGAGGCCGGTGAAGATGTCCTCGACCTCGCGCATGGTCTGGCTGATGAGGTGCTCGTGACCGGCCGGGAAGGGGACCCCGGGGAGCGTGACGTCGAGGCGCTCGCGGGCGAGCGACTCGCTGAGCGCCGCGCGCTTGAGCTCGGCCTCGCGCTCCTCGACCAGCGACTCGAGGACGCGGCGTACCATGTTGCCGCCCTTGCCCAGCAGAGGGCGATCCTCGGGAGCCGCCGTCGAGATCGAGCGCAGCATCTCGGTGAGCGGGCTCTTGCGGCCCAGCACCGCGACGCGGACCTTCTCGAGCGTCATCATGTCGCGCGCCTCGAGGATCGCGGAGCGCCCCGCCGTGTACAGAGCAGCCAGCGCCGGGGCGCGCTCCTTGAGGATCTGCAGCTGCTCGTCGTCCATGGTCATCCTTTCCGTGAGAACTCGTAGAGGGCGACGGCGCCGGCGACGCCGGCATTGAGGCTCTCGACCGTGCCGGCGGCCTCCGGCGCCAGGCCGATCGTGAGTCGCCGCGTCACGGCGGCGAGGCTCTCGGGCGAGAGCCCGGCCCGCTCGGCGCCGACGCAGAGCACGGCCGGCCGGCTCAGCTCGGCCGTGGCCAGGTCGTCGCCGTCGTGGGCGACGAGCCCGTACACGTCGACGATGCCGGTGCGGGCGACCAGCTCGTCGAGGGCGATCTCGGGGTACAGCGGCAGGGCGAAGGCGGCACCCATGCCGGCGCGCACGACCTTGGGCGCGTAGAGGTCGACGGACCCGGGCGAGGCGGCGAGGGCGGCGGCGCCGAAGGCGGCCGCCGCGCGCACCAGGGTGCCCATGTTGCCGGGGTCGGCGACCCGGTCGGCGTAGACGACGAGGGCACCGGCCGGTGTCGCTCCGCCGGCGGCCGCGGCGGACGCCCCGCTACCACGGGCGGCTTCGGCGCCCGGCGTCGAGGCCGCACCCCTGGCCGGCGTCGAGGCCGCACCTCTGGCCGGGCCCGTCAGCTCGTAGAGCGGCGGCGCGGCCGGCAGCGGGAAGACGGCGAGCACGTCGGGCGGCGCCTCGAGGGTCGAGATCTTGGCGGCGACGCGGTCGGTCACC
>JAZBOM010000007.1:0-3010 GCA_036351205.1 Thermoleophilia bacterium
CCGTCATGCCGCCGCCGATCTCGTCGGCGACCTCCTGAAGCAGCGCGTCGCTCTCGAGCAGTTGCCCGGCGGCACGCACGTTGGAAGTGAGGCCGGAGATGACGTTGCCGTTGGCGTCGGTGGTCTGCCCGACGTAGACCGAGGCGGTGGCGCTGTACGTGTCGGCCGAGAACAGCGTGAACACCGCGGCGCCGACGGCGCCGACGGCGACCAGCAGGAGGATGATCCACCAGCTGCGACGGAGCGCCCCGGTGACGGAGGCGACGCGTGGCTCGCGAGGGGCGCCGGTGGCCGCGGCCGCGCCGCGGGCGGTCGGCGTGCCGCTGGGGGTGGAGTCGTCGGGGGTCGTCATCACCCGCCCATACTACCGTACGCGCGCGGGGCCCGCAGTCGGGGGCGCCCGGGGCCCGGCCTCCGGGGTCAGCGCCCGGCGCGCGCGGGCTCGAGAGGGCCGGCGCCCAGGGACTCAGGCGTCGGACACGCCGCCCAGCAGCCCCTCGTGCGGGAGGGGCGAGCGATAGGGCGGGAAGTAGTCGCAGTCGATGATCTCGCCCTGCTCGAGGCGCCGCTCCTCGGCGCGGGCGTATTCCTCGAAGAGGTAGACGGCGCGCCCCACGGGCCGCGGCGCCCGGAGGGGCGAGAAGCCGGCCTTGAAGCGGAACCATTCGTCCTCGCCGCGGTAGCCCCCGCCCAGGTCGAGCGCCCGGGCGCCGAGGCCGCAGGCCCACTGCATGGCCTCGAAGACGAGCAGGTTCATGGGCCGCAGGTGGGCGTGGCGCCGGTCGGCGGCGGCGAGGTGGAGGTGGACGAAGTCGGGGCTGCGCAGGAAGAGGGCGCCCGCGACCAGCTCGTCGCCGAGGCGCACCCCGAAGAGCGCCTGGTGGCCGCCGAGCATCTCGCGGGCCTGAAGGAAGTGCGCCGCGTCGTAGCGAGCGACCGGGTGGGCGCGGCGGCGCGTGGCGTTGTCGAGGTACAGCTCGCCGACGCGTTCGTAGGCGGTGGCCGACGTCTCGACGTGACAGGTCAGCCCGGCGTCGCGCGCCGCGCGCACGTTCTTGCGCGCCGTGGCGCTGAAGGTGTCGATGAGCCGGCAGCCGCCCTGGTCGAGGCGCGCCCAGACGATCTGCCCGGTCTCCTCGATCTCGAGGTGGCGCTGCAGCATGAGGCGCGTCTCGAGGAGGGGGTGGAAGCGGATGAACTCGCTGACGACGCGCTGCTCGCGGCACCAGCGCTCGAAGGCGGCGCGGAAGGCGACGACGGTCTCCTCGGAGGTGCCGTGGGGACCGAGCGGGCCGCCGAAGCCGGGGGGCGTCGTGACGTCGTAGAGGCCGGCGAAGTCGGGGCCCAGGTAGGGGACCTGCTCGAGGTCGCGCAGGAGGAAGGGGTACAAGACGGCGCCCTCGTCGTCGCGGTAGAGGGCGCCGAGGGCGCGACCCTCGCCACGGCGCTGCCAGAGCAGCGGCCAGCTGCTGAGCCAGAACACGTCGCGCTGGCGCGGCGAGAGCTGCCCCAGCGCGTCGTCCCAGTCGCGGCCGCGCTCGTCGAGGGCGAGGATGTCGAGTCGTCCGTTCATCGTCTGCCGTGCTCGCTTCGTACCCGCTCGAGCACCGCAAGGTACCTGCGCGCCAGTTCACGACGGTCGTAGCGCTCGAGGACGTAGCGGCGGCCGTTCTCGCCCATGCGCCGCGCTGCGTCGGGATCGGCGGCCAGACGCTCGATGCCGGCCACGAGCCCGGCGTCGTCCTCGGGCTCGAAGGCGATGCCGCAGCCGGCCTCCTCCACCAGGCGGCGCGCGTGGCCCTCGAAGCCGAGCAGGATGGGCCGCTCCATGGCGGCGTCCTCGAAGAGCTTCGAGGGCAGGATCGTGGCGAAGAGCTCGTCACGGCGGAAGTGCACGAGGCAGGCGTCGCCGGCGGCGAGGAGGTCGGGGAGCTCGTGGCGCGGGACGAGCCCGGTGAAGAGGACGTTGTCCAGACCCTGGGCGCGCGCCGACGCTTCGAGCTCGGCGCGCACCGCCCCGTCGCCGACGAGGAGGAAGCGGACGTCGTCGCGGCCCGCCTCCTTCAGGCGGCGCGCGGCCCGCAGGGCCACGTCGAGCCCGCTGGCCATGCCGATGGTGCCGGCGAACACGACGACGAAGGCCTCGGCGGGGAGGCCGAGGCGGGCGCGCACCGCCGGGTCGGCGGGGCGCGGCGTGAAGAGGTCGGTGTCGACGCCGTTGGTGATGACGTCGACCTTCGACGCCGGCACGCCGCGCGCGACGAGCTGGTCACGGTAGCCGTCGCCGACCGCGACGATGTGGTCGGCGCTGCGGTAGAGGGCGCGCTCGAGCAGCTCGAGCGCGCCCACGATCCGGCCCGGCGGCAGGGCGCCGACCGCGGTGATCGACGCCGGCCAGAGGTCGCGGACCTCGAGCACGAAGGGCACGCGGCGGGACAGCGCCGCCGGGGCGCCGGCCCAGCCGGCGAAGAACTGCGGCGAGGTCGCGACCACGAGATCGACATCGCGCACGAGCGGTGCGGCCAGCGTCGCGCTGCCGAAGTAGGTGAGGAAGTTGAGGCCGCGCCGCAGGCGGCCACGGTTGGCGGCGAGGTAGGTCCAGACGCGCACGACACGCACCCCGTCGATCCACTCCTGCTGCAGGGGCCGGTTGCGGTAGCCCTCGTAGACGACCCCGGCCGGCACGTTGGGGGCGCCGGTGAGCACGGTGACACGGTGGCCGAGCCGCACCCACTCGCGGCTCATCGCGTGCACGCGCGCCGCCGGGGCGTTGTTCTCGGGCACGAAGTAGTGGCTGAGGAAGAGGATGTGCACGGCGGCTCCCGTCCCTTCAGACGTCCCAGAAGACCTGGTCGTAGTACCGGATCGTGCGTCGCGACGGCCGCACTCGCGCCTGCGCCGCGGCGATCGCCTCAGCGTCGAGCTCGCCGAGGGCGTACTTGAGGCCGAGGTACGGGAGGATGAAGTCCTCCTGGTAGACGAAGGTCGAGACCCGCGGGTTGACCTCGAG
>JAZBOM010000008.1:0-5853 GCA_036351205.1 Thermoleophilia bacterium
CTCGGGCGTGGAGTTGCACCTCCAGGTCGTCCTGTGCCCGGGCTGGAACGACGGCGCCGTGCTCGAAGAGACGGTGCGGGAGAGCTCGCGCCTCGAGGCGGTGGCCGACCTCGGCATCGTCCCGGTGGCGCTCGCCGAGGAGGGCGACCTGCGCCGCGTCACGCCCGAGGACGCGGCCGCGCTGCTGCGCCACGTCTGGGGCTGGCAGCGCGACGCCCGCCGGCGTCTCGGGCGCGGCTTCGTGCACGCCGCCGACGAGCTGCACCTGCTCGCCGGCCGGACCCCGCCGGGCGGCGACGCCCCGCTGCAGTACGAGAACGGCATCGGGGTGTCGGCCGTCTTCCTGCGCGAGGCGCGCTGGCCGTTCGCGCACGAAGGTCGTGCGGCCAGAGGACACCGCCTGCCGCGCCTGCGGCTGCTGTGCGGAACCCTGGCGGCGCCGGTCGTCGGGCTCGCCTGCAGGCGCCTGTCGGCTCACGGGATCGCCGCCCGGCCGTTCGTCGTCGGGAACGAGCTCTTCGGGCCGCACGTCACCGTGACCGGCCTGCTCGGCGGCCGCGAGGTCGTGCGCGCCGTGGCGCGCGAGGCGCTCGCCGCCGGGGAGTGGCTGGTGGCGCCGCGCGACTGGCTGCCCGAGGCCCTGGGGGCGACGCTGGACGACGTCGGCGAGCAGGAGCTGGCGGCCGCCTGCGGCGGCCGCCTCGTGCTCGCCGACGGCCTGCGCGCCGCCTTTGCTACACTGGCGCGATGATGCGCCCGCCCTCCGTCGTCGTCGTCGGCTCCCCCAACGCCGGCAAGTCCACGCTGATCAACCGTCTCAGCGGCACGCGGACGGCCGTCGTGCACGAGGAGCCGGGCGTGACCCGAGACCGCAAGGAGATCGACCTCGAGTGGCGCGGCCGGCGGCTCGTGCTGGTCGACACCGGCGGGTACGACACCGAGCCGGAGCGGCCCTTCGCCGGCGAGGTGCGCGAGCAGGTCCGCGCCGCGATCGACGACGCCGACCTGGTCCTGTTCGTGGTCGACGGCCGGGCCGGGCTGCTCGCCGACGACCACGAGATCGCCGACCTGCTCCGCCGCCGTGACGCTCCCGTCGTGCTGGTGGCGAACAAGGTCGACGACCCGGCGCTCGAAGCGCTGCCGGGCGAGCTCTTCAGGCTCGGCTTCGGCGAGCCCTCGGTCGTCTCCGCGGTGCACGGGCTGGGGACCGGCGACCTGCTCGACAGGGTCCTCGGGGAGCTGGAGGAGCGAGGCGTGCTCGGAGAGGCCGGCGGGGAGGAGGCGGCCGACGACACGGTGCCGGTCGCCATCGTCGGCCGGCCGAACGCCGGCAAGTCGTCGCTCTTCAACGCCATCGCCGGCCAGCCTCGGGCCATCGTGAGCGAGCTCGCAGGGACGACGCGCGACGCCATCGACACCGTCGTCGAGACCGCCCACGGCGGATTCCGCTTCATCGACACCGCCGGCATGCGCAAGAGCTCCAAGGTGCAGGGCGTCGAGTACTACGCCTACCTGCGCAGCCTGCAGGGGCTCGAGCGCGCCCACGTCGCCGTCGTCGTGCTCGACGCGACGCTCGGCCTCACCGAGATCGACCTGAGCGTGGCCAGCGAGGCGATGCGGCGCGGCTGCGCCACCGTGCTGGTCGTCAACAAGAGCGACCTCGTCGAGCCCGACCTCGACGAGCTGGGCGGCATCGCGGCGCGCAAGCTGCGCCAGAAGCCGCTCGTGCTGGCCGTCTCGGCGCGGACCGGCCGCGGGGTCGACCACCTGCTCGCCGTGGTCGCCTCCCTGGACGCCCGCTATACTGCCCACATCGCGACCGGGGAGTTGAACCGGGCACTGGCCGCGCTGGCGGCGGACCGGCCGCTGCCGGCCAAGGGCCCGCGACGGCTGAAGATGTACTACATCGCGCAGTATCAGACGGCGCCGCCGCGGTTCGCCATCGACGTCAACGACCGCACGCTGGTGACGCGTGATTTCGGCTACTTCGTGGAGAACCGGCTGCGGCGGCGCTTCTCGCTCGAGGGGGTCCCGCTGATCATCGACTTCAAGGGCAGGCACGGAAGGTGACGGTCGCGCTGTTCGTGGTCATGATCGTCCTCGCCTACCTCATCGGGGCGATCCCCTTCGGTCTCATCGTCGGGCGGCTCGCCTACGGGGTCGACGTGCGCGCGCACGGCTCGGGCAACGTCGGCACCACCAACGTCTTCCGCGTGCTCGGCAAGAAGGCCGGCGTCGCGGTCTTCGTCCTCGACGTGTGCAAGGGCTTCCTGCCCGCCCTCGTCGCGACGCTCGTCTTCGGCCCCTGGCCGGCGACGTTCATCGCCGCCGCGCCGGTCGTGGGGCACATGTACTCGGTCTTCCTCCGCGGCCGCGGCGGCAAAGGCGTCGCGACGGGGGCCGGCGCGGTCCTCGCTCTCGAGCCCACGGTCTTCCTGATCCTCTTCGTCACCTGGCTGGTGCTCGTCTTCACGGTGCGCATCGTGAGCCTCGCCTCGCTGGTCGCGACGGCGTCGCTGCCGATCCTCCTGATCGTGCGCGACAGCCCCGTGCCGTACGTGATCGCCGCGCTGCTGGCGGCGGCCATCGTCTTCTACGCCCACCGCGGCAACATCAAGCGGCTCCTGCACGGCGAGGAACACCGCTTCGCACCGCCCTGGCGCTCCCGAGCGAGCGGCGGCCACGGCGCCGGTCAGGTCTCGTGATGGACGTCACCGTCGTCGGCTCGGGCAGCTGGGGCAGCGCGTTCTCGCGCCTCCTGCAGCGTCGTGGGCACAGAGTCCAGGTGCTGACCATGACCGCGGCCGAGGCCGGCGAGCTGAACCGCCGGCACGAGAACCCGCACTTCCTGCCCGGTGTCGCCCTGCCGCCCGAGGTCCGCTTCGTCGCCATGGATGAGGCCGAGCTCGGGGCGAGCGAACTCGTCGTGTACGCGGTGCCGACGCAGGCCGTCCGCGCGGTCGCGCGCTGGGTGGCGCCGCGCCGCGCCCCGGCCTCGCTGCAGCTCTCGCTGGCCAAGGGCGTCGAGCTCGGTACGCTGGAGCGCCCGTCGCAGGCGATCCTCGAGGAGACCGGCGATCCCGCGGCCGTGCTCTCGGGCCCGAACCACGCCGAGGAGGTGGCGCGCGACATGCCGTCGGCCACCGTCGTGGCCAGCGCCGACGACGAAGTCGCCGCGCGCCTGCAGGCGGCGATCATGTGCGACACCTTCAGGGTGTACACCAACGCCGACGTGCTCGGGGTCGAGTTCTGCGGCGCGGCCAAGAACCCGATCGCGGTCGCGGTCGGCATGTCCGACGGCCTCGGCTTCGGCGACAACTCGCGCGCCGCCTTGATGACGAGGAGCCTCGCCGAGGTGACCCGCCTCGGTCTCGCCATGGGCGGGCGCTTCGAGACCTTCGCCGGCCTCGCCGGCATCGGCGACCTCATCGCCACCTGCACCTCGCGGCACAGCCGCAACCGCCACGCCGGCGAGCTGCTCGCCCAGGGGGTGTCGCCGGCGGACGTCGAGGCGACGGTGGGCCAGGTCGTGGAGGGCGTCCCGACGGCCCGCGCCCTGCACGACCTGGCCGCCCGTCTCGGCCTCGAGCTCCCGGTGACCGAGCAGGTGTACGCGGTCCTCGAGGGCCACGGCACGGCGGCCGAGGCCGTGCAACGGCTGATGGGGCGCGAGGCCAAGCGCGAGCACCAGTGAGCCCGGCGCGCCGCCTGCGGAGTGCCCCGGTCGCGCTCCTGTCGTCCGCTCCGGCGCGTGGCGCCTCGCCGGGCAAGCACTGCCGGGCCGGCGTTGAGGCCCTCCGGGGCCTCTGGTAGACTCCGCAGGGCCGCGGGGCCGGCAGGCCGCCGTGCCGCGCGGCACCCAGACAGCACCCGGATCGTCTCGCGCGCCGTCGTCCCGACGGCGCGTCGGTCGTCAGGAGGTACGGTGGAGAAGCGCAACTACCTGTTCACGTCCGAGTCGGTCACCGAGGGGCACCCCGACAAGCTCGCCGACCAGATCTCCGACGCCATCCTCGACGCGATCCTGGCGGAGGACCCCTACGGCCGCGTCGCCTGCGAGACGCTCGTCACCACCGGACTCGCCTTCGTCGCCGGCGAGATCTCGACCGAGACCTACGTCGACATCCCCAGCATCGTGCGCGACACGGTGCGCGACGTGGGCTACACCAACGCCCTCTACGGCTACGACTACGAGACCTGCGGGGTGATGGTCGCGATCGACGAGCAGTCGCCCGACATCAGCCAGGGTGTCTCGCAGTCCCTCGAGGTGCGCACCGACGTCAACGACGACGACGCCCTCGACCTGCAGGGCGCCGGCGACCAGGGCATGATGTACGGCTTCGCCTGCGACGAGACCCCCGAGCTCATGCCGCTGCCGATCTCGCTCGCCCACAAGCTCGCGCGGCGCCTCGCCGACGTGCGCAAGGCCGAGATCCTCCCGTACCTGCGCCCCGACGGCAAGACGCAGGTCACGGTGCGCTACGAGGACGGCCGCCCGCTCGAGGTCACCAAGGTCGTCCTCGCCGCGCAGCACGCCGAGAGCGCCGACCTGCAGAGCATCATCTACCCGGACATCATCGAGCAGGTCGTCGAGCCGATCCTGCCCAAGGAGCTCTACTCGGGCAAGCTCGAGGACCTCGTGGTCATCAACGCCACCGGCAAGTTCGTGATCGGCGGGCCGATGGGCGACGCGGGGCTCACCGGCCGCAAGATCATCGTCGACACCTACGGCGGCGCCGCCCGCCACGGGGGCGGCGCCTTCTCGGGCAAGGATCCGAGCAAGGTCGACCGCTCGGGTGCCTACGCGGCGCGCTACGTGGCCAAGAACGTGGTCGCCGCGGGTCTCGCCACCCGCTGCGAGCTGCAGATCGCCTACGCGATCGGCGTCGCCCACCCGGTGTCGCTCATGGTCGACTGCCAGGGCACCGAGAAGGTCGATCTGGCGACCATCGAGGCGCTGATCCGCGCGCACTTCGACCTGCGCCCGGCGGCGATCCTGCGCGACCTCGACCTGCGCCGCCCCATCTTCCGCAAGACGGCCGCCTACGGGCACTTCGGCCGCCACGATCACGACTTCACGTGGGAGCGCACCGACAAGGCCGAGGCGCTGCGCGCCGCCGCGGGTCTCGCGTAAGCGCCGCTGGGCTTCGCCGGGGCGCCGTGCGACCCGGGACCCTCGGCGCGCGGCGTGCCCGGAGGACGGCATGACCGGCGCGGGAGGGACCTCCCTGTGACCTGTGTCGCCGACGGTGGGGCATGTCCTGCGTCGCCGTCATGCCCCTGGTGCGCACGAGGGCCTTCGACGAGCCCTTCGAGTACGCGCTGCCGGCGGAGCTCGAGGGGCTCGTCGGCGAGGGTTCGCTCGTCGCCGCCCCACTCGGCGCCCAGACCGTCCTCGGCCTCGTTCTCGAGCGCCGCGCGACGCCGCGACACACGGGCGCGCTGGTGCCGCTGCACGACGTGCTCGACCTGCCCCCGGTCCCCGCCGACCTCCTCGCCCTCGCGCGGCACATCGCCGACTACTACCTGGCGCCGCTGCCGGCGGCGCTCGCGCTCGTCGCGCCGCCCACGGCGGCCCTGCGCATCGAACGCCGCTACACGCTGACCGACGCGGGACGCGCCGCTGCGGCGGCCGGGGAGGAGGCGCTGCTCGCGCTCGACGGCGCGGCCGCCGGCGGCCGCGCCGTGACGCAGGCGGCACGGCGCTACCGCCGCCGGGGCTGGCTGCGGACGTCGTACGACGTGCACGTCGTGGGCCTCGTCGACAACGGGCCGTGCCTGGCTCGCGGCGAGGCTCCGCCGCCGCCGCGGAGCGGCCCGCGACAGCGGGCCGCCCTCGAGGCGCTCGAGCGC
>JAZBOM010000009.1:0-4689 GCA_036351205.1 Thermoleophilia bacterium
CGCGGTGGCGACACCGCGGCGGCGCGCCTCGCGCTTGACCCAGTACCCGACCTCGGCGAGGTCGAGCTGCCAAGAGGGTTCGAGGCTCACGCTGCCGAGAAGCTCGCCCGTGGCCGCGTCGGCGACCGCGAGGCGGATCTGCTCGCCGCTCACGAGGGTGCGGCGGGCGCCGGCGACGAAGCGCTCGGCGTCGGCGAGCGTGTAGGGCGCCGGGAGGCGGTAGATCCAGCGCGCGATCTCCGGGTCGCCGCACGCGTCGGCGACCGCCGCAGCGTCGTCCGGCTCGAAGGCGCGCACGACGAGCCCGCCGTCGTCGAGACAGGGCCACGGCACCGGGGCGGCGGGCGCTCGCGGGTCGGCGCGCACCATACCGAAGAGTACGTGGTCGCGGGGTTCGCGACGCAGGACACGGGCGTCGCTCCCGCCACCCGGGCCGCCCCCGTCACCCGTGCCGCCCGCGTCACCCGTGCCGTCCACGTCGCCGGGGCCGCCCGCGTCGTGCGGGCCGCTCGTGCCGGCTCGGTCGCTCACGCCGCACCCCGCCTCGACGACGACCCGCCCCTCGAGGTAGCCGCGGGCGACCCCCTCGTAGCTGAAGCCGGCCGCCTGGGCGACGCGCTGCGAGGCGATGTTGTCGACGTCGGCGGCGATCTCGAGGCGCGCGAGCTCGAGCTCGTCGAACGCCCAGTCGCGGATCAGGCGCGCGGCCGCCGTGGCGACACCACGGCCGCGCGCCCACGGCGCGACCTGGTAGCCGATCTCGCCGGCGTCGCGCCAGACTGCGACCTCGAGCGAGGCCCCGCCGAGGTACGAATCGTCGTCGGCGTCGGCGATCGACCAGTGCGCGGCCTGCGCCTCGTGCAGGCCGCGCCCGCTCGCCGCCAGCTCGAGCCACTCGTCGAAGTGTTCGTCGAGGTACGGGAAGGGCGGGCGCGTCAGGAAGCGCGCCGCGACCGGGTCGTTGAGCGCCTTCACGACGGCGTCCCGATCCTTCTCGTCCACGCGGCGCAGGCGCACGCGGCCGTCGGTCAGCCCGGGCGGCTGCGCGACCTGACTCAGGTCCCTCATGGCATCTCCCTGCGGACGCTCATTCGACCTCGGATCAGTCGGTCACTCTCGCTCCAGACGGGAAGGGCCGGCACTTGCGGCCGGCCCTTCCTTCGCTTCTGCGTCGCCGGTCAGTGCAGGAAGTGCCGGTGGCCGGTGAAGACCATCGCCGCGCCGAGCCGGTCGCAGGCCTCGACGGCGGCCTCGTCGCCCTTGGAGCCGCCGGGCTGCATGAAGGCGGTGATGCCGTTCTCGATCGCCAGCTCGACGGCGTCGGGGAAGGGGAAGAAGGCGTCGGAGCCGACGACCGCCCCCTGCAGGTCGAGCTGCGCCTTCTCGATCGCCAGGCGGGTCGAGTCGACGCGGCTCATCTGCCCCGCGCCGATGCCCACCGTGCCGAGGTCCTTGGCCATGACGATGGCGTTGGACTTGACGTGCTTGGCGATGCGGAAGGCGAAGAGCAGGTCGCCCCACTCGCGCTCGGTCGGGTGCCGGTTGGTCGCGACCTGCATCTCGTCGCGCTCCTCGAGGACCGAGTCCTTGTCTTGCACGAGGATGCCGCCGAGGACGCGCTTGTAGTCGAACTCGCCCGGGTTGGCCTGCCGCCGCTCGCGCGTCTCGAGGATGCGGATGTCGGCCTTGCGCTTGAGGACCTCGAGGGCGTCGGGCTCGTAGCCGGGCGCGTAGAGGACCTCGACGAAGAGCTCGGCGAGGCGCTCGGCCAGCGGCATGTCGACGAAGCGGTTGACCGAGATGACCGAGCCGAAGGCGCTCACCGGGTCGCAGGCGTACGCCTTGTCGTAGGCTGCGGCGAGGTTCTCGGCGAGCGCGGCGCCGCAGGGGTTGTTGTGCTTGATGATGACGACGCCGGGGAGGGTGAACTCCTCGGAGAGGCTGCGCGCCGCGTGCAGGTCGTAGAGGTTGTTGAAGCTCAGCTGCTTGCCGTGCAGCTGCTCGACCTGGGAGAGGAGGTGCTGGCGCAGGCCGACCTCGGAGTAGTAGGCGGCGCGCTGATGCGGGTTCTCCCCGTACTTCAGCTCCATGACCTTCTCGTAGTCGCGCATCACGTACTGCGGGAAGTCGCCCTCGGTCTCGCTGAACCAGTTGGCGATCACGAAGTCGTAGTGCGCGGTGCGGTGGAAGGCCTTGGTGGCGAGCTCGCGCAGGGTGCCCTCGCCGAGCTCGCCGCCGGTCTCGCGGAGCTCGTCGAGGAGGTCGTCGTAGTCGCGGTGGCTCGTGACCACGGCGACCCCGGCGTGGTTCTTGGCGGCGGCGCGGATCATCGAGGGGCCGCCGATGTCGATGTTCTCGATGACGACCGCGTCTTCGACGCCGCGCCGGCCGGCCACCTCCTCGAAGGGGTAGAGGCTGCAGACGACCATGTCGATGGGCTCGATGTCGTGCTGGGCGATCGTCTCCATGTGCTCGGGCACGTCGCGCCGGGCGAGGATGCCGGCCATGAGCCGCGGGTGCATGGTCTTGACCCTGCCGTCGAGCATCTCGGGGAAGCCGGTGACCTCTTCGACCAGGGTCACGGGGAGGCCGCTCTCCTTGAGCAGGCGTGCCGTGCCGCCGGTCGAGATGATCTGCACGCCGAGGTCGATCAGGCCCTGGGCGAACGCCTCGAGACCGCTCTTGTCGAACACGGAGATGAGGGCTCGTCTGACCTTCACGGTGGTGCTCCTTCCGACGCCGACTGACGCCGACAGCCTATCGGAAAGCGGGGGTCCGGTGAAGGCGGGGTGGCGGGCACGGCACTATGTGTATCGTGGCCGCTGTGCTAGTCTCGTGCCCCTTGGCCGTGCAGGCAAGAAGCGAGCACCGTGGCATCAGCGGCGGTCTCCGCGTCGTCTCCGTCGCTCTTCTCGCCGTGCTCGTCGCCCTGACGGGTCTGGTCTCCTTCCTTCTGTTCCACACCGTCGCCGAGGTGATGTTCGCCGTGGTCGGTTTCGGCGTGCTCATCATGGCGGCGACGCTGCGCCAGTTCCTCGACGACGACTTCCCGGTGTTCGTCGGTGTCGCCGTCGCGACGGCCGCGCTGCTGCAGCTCGTGCACATGGTCGATTTCCCCGGCATGAACGTGATCAGCGGCACGCCGGACACGTCGGCCCAGGTCTGGGTCGCGGCTCGTCTCATCCTGGCGGTGTCCTTCGTGGTCGCCCCCTTCGCCCTCGGCCGCCGCCTGCATCTGCGCTTCGTCGCGCCGCTGTACGCCGCCCTCGCGCTGCTCACGCTGGCGGCCGTGTACTGGTGGGACGTCTTCCCCACCGCCTACGTTGAGGGAAGCGGGCCGACACGCTTCAAGACGCTCACCGAGTACCTCGTGTCGGCGCTCTTCGTGCTGGCGATCGCGCTGCTCTGGCGCCGACGGAGCCGGCTGCCCGGCCAGGCCTTCCTGCTCATCGTCGGCGCGCTGGTCGCGAGCGTCGTCGCCGAGCTGTGGCTCTCGATCCACACCGGTCCGCAGACCTGGCCCAACATGATCGCGCTCATCTTCCTCGTGCTGTCGGCGATCCTCGTGTACCTCGGCGTCGTCGAGGACGGCCTCGCGCGGCCGCACGCCGCCGCGGTGGCCACCCTCCGCGAGGCGCAGCGCCTGCACGAGCGCCTCGAGAAGAGCCTGCTGCCCACGGTGCCGGTGCGGCACCCGGCGGTCGACGTGGTCACCTACTACCGGCCGGGGCAGCACGAGCTCGAGCTCGGCGGCGACTTCATCGACGTGGTCGACGAGCGCGACGGAGGGCTCGCCGTGATCTGCGGCGACGTCAGCGGACACGGCCCCGACGCCGCCGCCCTCGGCGCCATGCTCAGGGTGAGCTGGCAGGCGCTCGTGGTGAGCGGCGCCGCACCGGCCCAGGTCGTCGACAGCCTGCGGCAGGTCCTGAAGCGCGAGCGTCACGACGAGGACACGTTCGCCACCGCCTGCCTGGCGTGGATCGACCCGCGGGCCGACGAGCTGCGGGTCGTGAACGTCGGGCACCCGCTCCCGCTGCTCATCGCCGGCGGCGTGACGCGGCTCGAGGTGCGGGCGCTGCCTCCGCTGGGCACGGTCGACGTACCCGTCCGCGAGCCGCTGCCGCTGGCGCTGCCCGAGGGGTGGACACTCCTCTTCTACACCGACGGGCTGATCGAGGGCCGCGCGGCGCCCGGCACCGCGGAGCGCTTCGGCGAAGACCGCCTCATCGCGACCCTGGACAAGCTCGTGACGGGTCCGGTCGACCGGTCCTGCATCGACCGCGTGATGCGGGCGGCCGAGAGCGCCGGCGGCGAGCCGATCAGCGACGACGTGACAGTGGTCGTGGTCGCGAAGCGCGCGGCGGCGGTCTCGTGAGCCACGCCGCCACGGCCGGCGACCAGGGCGCCGCGATGATCGGGAAGGGCGCGGGCGGCCCGCCGCGCGTGAACGCCTCGCTGCGACTCGCCGGCGCGGCGCTCATCGTGCTGGTCGTGGCGCTGACCGCGCTCGTGTCGTATCTCTTCTTCCACACGGTCGCGGAGGTGATCTTCGCCGTCGTCGGCTTCGGGGCGCTCATCCTGTCGCTGACGCTGCGCGAGTTCCTCGACGACGACTTCGCGGTGTTCGTGGGTCTGGGCCTGGGGGCCGCGGCGCTGGTGCACCTCGTCCACATGGTCGACTTCCCC
>JAZBOM010000010.1:0-4545 GCA_036351205.1 Thermoleophilia bacterium
AGACGGCGACGGCCGGGCGCTCGCGAGCGCCCGGCCGTCGCCGTACGTGCTCAGTCCTCGGGGACGACGATCGTCTTGACCGAGGCGACGAACCCGTCGGCCACCTCGACGTCGACGATGAACGAGCCGATCTGCTTGAGCGGCTCCTCGAGCAGCACCTTGCGTTTGTCGATGGTGTAGCCGCGCGCGCTCTTGATGGCGTCGGCGATGTCGGCGTTGGTGACCGACCCGAAGAGGTGGCCGCCCTCGCCCGCCTTGGCCTCGACGGTCAGCACGGTGCGGTTGAGCGCCGCGGTGATCTCTTCGGCCCGGACCGCCATGCGGGCCTCGCGGGTCTTGCGCTCTTCTTCGCGCCGACGGAACTCCTCGATCTTGCCCGGGGTCGCCGGTTCGGCCAGCCCGCGCGGCAGCAGGAAGTTGCGCGCGTAGCCGTTGCTCACGGTGTGCAGCGTGCCCTTCTCGCCGACCGAGGGCACGTCCTGGAGCAGGATGATCTCCATAGGGATACCCTCCTCAGCTGTTGACTTGGGGGAGCAGGGCCATCTCGCGGGCCCGCTTGACGGCGGCCGCGACCTGCATCTGGTGACGGCGGCAGACGCCGGTGGCGTGCCGCGCGCGGATGCGACCCTTGCCGGTGACGAAGCGGCGCAGGGTCGCGGGGTCCTTGAAGTCGACCTCCTCGATCGCGGCCTCGCAGAAGGGGCACGGGCGGCGCGTCACGGTGCCGTCGCTCGCCGTCTTCGCCCGGCGCGGTCGTGCTGTGGTGGTCGCCATAGGTGATACCTCTCAGGCGGCGCCGCGGCGCGGCGCCTCGCTCTCAGAACGGGATGTCGTCGTCGTCCCCGGCGCTCTCCCGCGGCGCGTCGAGGCCGCCGGTGTCGACCGCGGGGCCGGTGGCGCGGCCGTAGTCACGGCCGCCACCAGCCGGACCGCCGCCTTCGCGGGGGCCGATGAACTGCACGTTGTCGGCGACGATGGAGACGGCCTGGCGCTTCTGGCCCTCCTGCGTCTCCCACTCGCGCCAGCGCAGGCGACCCTCGACGGCCACCTGGCGGCCCCGGCTGAGCCACTGCGCGCAGCGCTCGCCCTGACCGCCGAACACGTCGACGTCGAAGTAGTTGGCCCGGTCGCCCCACTCGCCGGTGTTCGGGTCCTTGACGCGATCGTTCACAGCCACGCGCAGCTGGCACACGCTGGTGCCGCTGGGTGTGGACCGCATCTCGGGGTCGCGCGTGAGGTTGCCGACGATGACGACGCTGTTGATGGACCCTGCCACGATCGCTCCCTTCGCTCGGATGGTGCGCTTACGCCTTGGGGCGCGTGGTCATGAAGCGCAGCACCTCGTCGGTGATGCCGAGCACGCGCTCCGCCTCGGCGAGGGTCTCCGGCGTGGCCGTGAACGTGACGACGGTGTAGACGCCCTCGGTCTCGTGCTTGATCTCGTAGGCGAGCTTGCGCTTGCCCCAGTCGTCGACACCGATGATGGCACCCTTGCCGGCCTCGACCGTCGCCCTGAAGCGGTCGAGGATCTCGGCCTGCCGCTCGGCTTCGGTCGCGGGGTGGGTGATGAGCATGAGCTCATACCTGTTGATGGTGATCACCTCCTCCGGTCTCAGCGGCCCCAGCCTCTCTGCTGGAGCAGGGGTGACGGCGCCGCCCGGCGGCGACGCGAACCGGAACGATACCAGCCCCTCGCGACACCCACAACCATAGTGCGGACCGGGGCGGACGGAGAGGGTGTCGATGCGCGCGGTGAGGTGACGTTGGCCGGCGGAGGCGCCGCAGCCGCCGCGGCGTCGGGCCGTCATCGCCGCGGCGTCGGACCGTCATCGCCGCCGCGTCAGGCCGTGCTCGCCTCCGCGTCAGGCCTCGGCGACGAGCTCGGCGTCGGCCGGCACCGAGATCTGCGATTCCTCGAGGGCGAGCTCGTCGCCGTCGAGGCCGGTCACGCTCCAGACGGCGGCGAGCCGCGGCAGCCCCTTCTCGTCCGAGTGCATGTGGATGAACACGGGGCGGACGGCGGCGAGCAGGCGCTTCGCTTCGCTGTCGCCGCCGAGGGCGCCGACCACCATGTCGACGGCGCGCGGCGCGCTCTCGGCACGCAGCGTGGCCATGCCCCCGACGCGGGCGTCGTCGGCGAGGAGGTGGAAGAACTCACGGCACTCGGCGCCGTGCATCTCGCCGAGGACGAGGCGACCGGGGGCCATCCGCCGCGCCTTGGTGAAGAGCGCCTCGAGGTCGGTGTCGTCGTCCACCCCGAGGCGCACGCAGAACGACCGCTCCTTGAGGGCCGGAAGGTCGGGGCCGCGCTCGACGGCGACGAAGCGCTCGTCGAGCGAGACGAGCTCGAACAGCGCGTTCAGCAGCGTGGACTTGCCCGTGGCCCGGTCGCCGAAGATCACGACCGTGCGGCGGTCGGTGATGAAGCGCGCGAGCGTCGCCGCCTGCATCCCCGACAGGGTGCGCCCCTCGATCAGGCCACGCAGGGTGGTCGACAGCACGCCGGGGGAGCCGGTGTCCCCGGCGTACATGACGGACGTGTGGGAGAAGAGCATGGCCCGCCGGGCGACGAAGTGGTCGAGGTAGGCCGTCACCTGAGCCTTGAGCAGGCTGCGCAGGATCTCGAGGTGCTCGCGCGTCGACTCGCCGATGCGCGCCCGCTCGAGCCGGTTGATGGTCTCGTCGAGCTCGCTCAGCAGGTCGGCCTGGACGGTGCGCAGCGCGGCCTCGCGCTCGTCGGCCGTCTGCTGCCCGCGCCTGTCGGCTCGTGTCGTCTTGTCGCTCACCGTAGTCCCGCTCTCGCCACACCTCCGGCCGGCCGCAGCCGTGAGCACCGGGGGTCGCCCGTCGTCGCCTGTATCGGCAGCCGGGCGAGGCGGGATGAGCGCCTGCTGCGGCAGCCGCCGGCAACGACCCCGTCACCGTCCGGGCGCCGGTCCACGCGTGTGTCCGCTGTCCGGAGGCCGGTCCGCGTGTGGTCCGCTGTCCGGGCGCCGATCCGCCGGCCCAGCCGCTGTCCGGGCGCCGGGGCGGTGGTACCCTGAGCGCATGGACGAGTCCGGGATCGTGGTGCGGCTCTTCGCAGGGCTCGAGCGCTCCGTGCCGGGCGCCGGCGCCGAGCGGCGGCTGGCGGCCGCCGAGGCGCCGAGCGTGGCGGCCGTGCTCGAGGCTCTCGGCCTGCACGGCCGCGCGGGGCTCGTCCTCGTGAACGGCGTGCACGCCGGCCCGGGCCAGGAGCTCGCGCCGGGCGACGAGGTCGACCTCTTCCCCCCGATCGGCGGCGGCTGAGGCGTGGCGGCGCAGCAGGGGCCGGAGCCGTCGCCGCGCGCGGCGCCGGAGCTCGGTACCGCCGCCGGCGGAGCGCGCGTCCCGCAGCCGGCGCTCGAGCCGGACCAGGTCGCCGCGGGGCCGTACGCCGGCGGCGAGCCCGACACCGCGGCGCGAGACGTCTCCGGTGCACCGCGCAGCCGTCCGTACGAGCTCGCCCTCGTGGCGCTGCTGCTCGGGGCCACCGGAGTCTGCGTCGCCCTGCTCGGCGCGCGCATGGTCTACTCCGACGGCACGCACTACTCGTTCCTGCTCTGGAACCTCTTCCTCGCCTGGGTGCCGCTCGGCTTCGCCGCGCTCGCCCGGGCCCTCGCCGCCACGCGGCGCGCGGTCAGCTACGTCGCCATCGTCCTGAGCGCCTTCGTGTGGCTGCTCTTCTTCCCGAACGCGCCGTACATCCTCACCGACTTCCTCCACCTCGGGTCGATGGGCGACACCGTCCCGGGCTGGTACGACGTCATGATGCTGACCTGGTTCGCGTGGACCGGGCTCCTGCTCGGCATCGCGTCGCTGCGGCTCGTGCAGGAGATCGTCGCCGGCGTCGTCGGCCGCGCCGGGGGCTGGGTCTTCGTCGTCGTGGTGTCACTGCTCGGCAGCTTCGGCATCTACCTCGGCCGCTTCCTGCGCTGGAACAGCTGGGATGCGTTCCGCGACCCGCTCTCCAAGGCGGACGAGATCTGGACCAGCGTCAGCGACCCCCTGGCCAACCCGCGGCTCGTCGTCTTCACCGCCCTGTTCGCGCTGCTCTTCCTCTTCGTGTACGTCGCGCTGCACGTCTACGCCGGGCTGGTGCGCGAGGGCGCGCCACCCTCCGGGCGGCGGCGCGCCGCTCGCGGGTAGCTGCTAGACTGCCGGCCATGACCAGCGGACCGGATCAGACTCTCCTCGACGCGGTGCGCGCCGCGGCCGGTGAAGACGAGCGCCTCCCTTGCGCACGGGCTTTCGCCATCGCCGACGAGCTCGGCGTGCAGGTGGCCGAGGTCGGTCGCGCCTGCAACGAGCTCGGCGTCAAGATCGTCGGCTGCCAGCTCGGCTGCTTCTGACGCGCACCGCCGCTGAGGCGGCGGTGCGGTGCGGCCGCCGCCCGGGCGGGCGCTTCGCGGCGGCCTCGGGCTCGCGGCCCCAGGCCCCCGGCCCCGTGCCCGTGAGCCCTGCGGCCTGCACCCTTCACGCCCTCGCGGCCGCGGGCCGCGCCCTCACCAGAGGCTCGTCTCCCTC
>JAZBOM010000011.1:0-4242 GCA_036351205.1 Thermoleophilia bacterium
CTCGCCTGCTGGCGCTCGCCGTCGCCCGCGGCCTCGCGCTCTTCATCGCCGGCTTCACGCTGCTGGCGCTGATCGGGGAGCTGCGCACGCCCGGCTTCGACGCCAACGTCTGGTGGATCGACCTGCGCCCGTTGCCGGCGTCGCTCGCCCAGGCCCTGTTGGCGGTCTCGGCGCTGCTGCTCTTCGCCTTCGCCGTGCGTCCGGGGATGGGCGCGGGCAGGCGGGCGGCGACGGCG
Source organism: Thermoleophilia bacterium (assembly GCA_036351205.1). Classification (GTDB taxonomy): domain Bacteria; phylum Actinomycetota; class Thermoleophilia; order UBA2241; family UBA2241; genus UBA2241. The sequence goes on from JAZBOM010000011.1 coordinate 237, forward strand.
ACGGCGGCCTTCGGCCTCGCCGCCGCCGCCCTCTACGACTGCGCCCGGTTCTACGAGGCCTGGGCGGGCGGGTCCATCGATCCGTGGGCGCCGGTCCCGCTCTCCCTGTTCGTCGCGCTCGTGCTCGCCTTCGTCGGGTGGGTCGCGCTGCGCGGCGGATGCGTCGCGCTCGAGGGCCGCCGCGCCTGGGCGCTCGCGGCGACGGCCCTCACCGTGGTCCTGTGCGGCGTGCTCTTCCCGCTGGCGCAGGTGCTCTTCTTCGGCACGACCGACTACCGGCGGCCGGCCGACGTGGCCGTCGTCTTCGGCGCCCAGGTCCACGACGACGGCCGCATCTCGACCTCGCTGCACGACCGCGTCACGACGGCGGTGTCCCTCTACGAGGAGGGGCTGGTCGGGCGTCTCGTCGTGAGCGGCGGCCAAGGCACGGCGCCGGTCCACGAGGCCGTCGCCATGCGCGACCTGGCCGTCGAGCTCGGCGTGCCCGCCGAGGCCGTCGTCGTCGACCTCGGCGGCCTCGACACCGACGCGACCGTACGCGGCACCGGCGCGATCTTCCGCCACGACGGCCTCGACCGCGTCCTCGCGGTGAGCCACTTCTACCATCTCGCCCGGGTGAAGCTCGCCTACCAGGCGGCCGGCTGGGACGTGCAGACCGTGCCGGCCGCCCAGAGCTACATCGTCCCGCAGACGCCGCGGCTGGTCGCGCGCGAAGTGCCGGCGTTCTGGCTCTACTACCTGCGCGCCGTCCTGCGATGAGCGAGGCAAAGTCTCACCCTCGACTTGAGGATGAGAGTATGACGCGACGGGGACGTCATGGGATCACTGCACCGCGCGGGAGACCGAGCCTCGCCGTCGCCCTCGTACCGTGCATCGTCCTCGGGCTCGCTGCGTGCGTCGTCAGCGCCGGCGGGTGCGGTGGGGGCGTGGGGACGGAGGCGCCGGCGGCCGCTCGCGACGCGGGCCCCACCGGGGAGGCGGCGGCCGAGATCACGTATCCGCCGAGCCCGCGGGCGGACTGGTATCACGTGCTCGCCGAGCTCGAGGCGTTGCGGCAGGCACCACCGAGCGTGCCGCTCGTCGTACTCCTCGGTGGCTCGTGCGGGCGCGAGTGCACGGTGAGCGACGACGGGTGGGCGGCCGAGGTCGTGGCGGCCGGCGGGCCGGCCGTCGTCGCCCGCAATCTGAGCTCGCGCAACAAGACCTTCCGCCACGACCTCGACCTGGTCGGGCTGCTGCCGCCGACGAGGGCGGTCGTCCTCATCGGGCTCAACCTCGGCCGCTTCACCGGCTGGCCGACCCCGGGGGCTCGCGGCCCCGCGACACCCCCCGAGGACCTCGAGTTCGAGCACACCCAGCACCACTACACGGCGCTTCGCACCTGGACGGCGGCACGCAAGGAGTCCGCCGTGAAGCAGTGGCTGCGCCAGCGTCTGCACGTGTTCGAGGCACGCTGCGAGGCCAACCTCGCCATGCTCCAGCGCGTGGTGCTCGCCTGCCACGAACGCGGCTTCGAGCCGGTGCTCCTCGAGTTGCCGCGCAACGAGGAGGCGGCCGGCGGGCGCTTCGCGGCGGCCCACGCGCGCTATCGGGAGGGCTGCCGAGCGCTCGCCGCGGCGCATGGAGTGCCCTACATCGACTTCGTCGACGAGGTCGGTCTCGTGAGTGCCGACTTCTACGACCTCATGCACCTCGTCGAGCCGGGCCGCGACAAGTGGCAGCGGCGGCTGGCCAGCGTCACCGCGGAGCTGCTCGCCGGCGAGCGCTGACGGCCCGGGGCGAGGGTGACCGGGAGGCCGGCGGAGGCCCCGGGGGCCGGCTCAGGCCACGGAGGCCGGCCCCGGCCCACGCGTCAGTCGTCACCGTAGGTCTCGGTCGTCGTCGCGTCGACGTTGGCGGTCGCGTCGCCCCCGGGCGCCGCTTCACGGCCGGGCGGCGCTCCGCTCTTGGGCGCAGCTCCATCGGTCGGCGCCGCCTTGCCCCCGGCGCCCGGCTTCGCGCCGCCCTGCTCGCCCCGTTGCCGCCTGACCTGCTCGCGCCGCGCCTCGCGCTCCCGATCTTCGACGTTCCGTCGCTGGTGCGCGGCCGAGCGCTTGCGGACCTCGCCCTCGAGCGGGTCCATGCGCGCGGCGCGGGCGGCGACCGACGGCATCGCGGTGCGCGCCTTGCGGGCGACCATCGGGTTGCGGTCGGCGGCGAGCTGCTCCATCAGCGGTACGCAGCGCAGGTCGCGGGTGCGTTTGAGCACATCGATGAGGGCGAGCTTGTCCGGGGCGTGCCAGTACCGCACCTTGCGCAGGAGGATCTCGGTCGCCTGGGCGTCGCTGAGCAGCGAGAGGGCGCGCGCGGACTGGTAGCGCACGGCCGGGTTCTCGTCGTCGAGCAGGTTCTCGAGCTTCTCGACCGCGTCGCTGCTGCCGCGCAGGGCACGCGCCACGAGGCGACCGACGCCACGGGCGCTGAGCGCCGCCTGCTCCTGCTCGTCCTCGAACTGCTGCAAGCGCCGCCCGACGATCACGAGGGCGGGGATCGAGAGCACGACGACGGCGATCCCCCAGATCACGTAGAAGGTGCCGGCGTTGGCCGTACGCCACTCGAAGAAGGCCTCGCGGCCGCCGGTGAAGGCGGGGCCGAAAAGGGTGGCGAGCGTCCAGGAGATGACGGCGACGCTGACGACGACCAGGATGCCGGCCATCGGCTTGGACTTCACGGCAGACTCTCCGCGACGCAGCGACGCCCGGTCTCGCCGGGGAAGGAGAGGACGTCGCCGGGGCGCGGCTTCGGCCGCGCCCCGGCGACGACGAGAGCGCTCCTCACCCCTGGATCTTCCAGTACTTCTCGACCTTCTCCGGGCTCAGCTCGACGATGAACCCGCGCAGCAGGCCCTCGCCGTACTCGGAGCCGGGGTTGATGCACAGCGTGTCGCCGATGAAGGTGTAGCCGCTCGACTCGTGGATATGGCCGTGCAGGCCGAGCATCGGCTGGTACTTGGCGATGGTGTCGCGCACCGCCTGGGAACCCACGTGCACCATGTCGACGCCGCCGGCGCCGGACTGGACCTTGAGGTCCTTGCTCAGCTGGGGCGCCAGGTCGATGTCGGTGTCCTTGGGCGGGCAGTGGATGTTCCAGACCGAGTTGTGGATGTCGCCCTTGAGCCAGGAGACCTTCTCCTCGAGCATCTTCGCCATGCCGGCTTCGTCGGTCTCGCGCGGCGTGTCCCACGGCGTGGGCGTGACGTACTCGTGGCTGATGAGCTCGTGGCCCTCGAGCTCGAGCACCTTGTCGGTGGGGTAGTGGATGTTGCGGTCGGAGTACTCCTTGATCGCCTCATCCAGCTCGAGCGGGTCGTCGTTGCCCGGCATGACGATCGACATGACCTTCGTCGTGTCGATCTTCTCGACCAGCAGGTCGAGCCAGTGCCGCATGCGCTTGACGACCTCCTCCTTCATGATCGCGTCGACCTTATCGGGGTGCTTCTTGAGGTCTTCGAGCCCCTTCTTGTCGATGCGGCAGGAGTACACGCCGCCGTTGGAGAGCTTGGTCTCCCAGTCGACGATCTCCTCTTCGGTCTTGAGCTTGACCTCACGGCCGAAGTAGCCCGACTTCGAGTAGCCCTTGCCGTAGTCGATGATCGGCACCAGCGCCTTGCCGGCGAGGTCGCCGCAGAGCATCAGACAGTCGCAGTCGTAGATGCCGATCGCGCTGATCCACTTGCGCCAGACGGTCTCGGCGCCGTGCACGTCGACGGAGTAGAAGATCCTCATGCGCGCGCTCCCTTCTCGAGAACCGAAGGGCTCCCCTCCCGCACGAGGAGGGAGGGGAGCCCTGGTGCGGCGTGTCTTACGCCGGCGGGATCTCCGCGAAGATCTTGTTCGGGTCGATCCCTTCTTTGCGGTTCTGATTGTACATGAACACCACGAGCATGAAGCCGATCGCCAGCATGATGGCGGTCGCCATGTAGCTCCAGAAGACCATGTACTGGCCGACCATGCTGATCATGAACCAG
>JAZBOM010000012.1:0-7083 GCA_036351205.1 Thermoleophilia bacterium
CGACTTTGAGTCCGGGACCGCCCGCCCGGGGTGGACCGACGTCGAGCCCGTCGCGCTGCGCGAGATCGTCTCCTTCCGCGGGCGCTTCGCCGACCAGGCACGCGAGGGGGAGCGCGTGAGAGCGCGGGGCACGCTGGAGCGTGGGCTCCCGCGCTCGGGTGCGCCCTTCGCGCGCCTCGTGGTCGGCGCCCCCGGCGACTACCTGCTGAGCCTGCCCGGCTGAGCAGCCGGGGGCGGCCCGGCGGCGCAGCCGGCCCGGGCCGTGCAGGGGTGCGTGTCGGGCATGTCGGAAGGGCGGCCCCGCGGCGCAGCCGGCCCGGGCCGCCCCTCCGCCGCCCGCGTGCTACCATTGACCGTCCGCAGCCGTTCCCGACCTCGAGACAGGACCATGTTCGACGCCCTCAGCGACCGCCTCCAGAACGTCTTCACGAACCTCCGTGGCCACGGCAAGCTGAACGCCGAGGACATCGACGCGGCGATGCGCGAGATCCGTCTCGCCCTGCTCGAGGCCGACGTCAACTTCAAGGTCGTGCGCACGTTCGTCGCCCAGGTGAAGGAGCGCGCCCTGGGGGCCGAGGTCATGACCAGCCTGACGCCGGCGCAGCAGGTCGTGAAGATCGTGAACGAAGAGCTCACGACGCTCATGGGCGCCGGCGACTCGCGGCTCGCCTTCAGCGGCAAGCCGCCGACGGTGATCCTGCTCGCCGGCCTGCAGGGTTCGGGCAAGACGACGACGGCCGCCAAGCTCGCCCAGCTCCTGAAGAAGGAGGGCAAGCGGCCGGTGCTCGTGGCCGCCGACGTCTACCGCCCGGCGGCCATCGACCAGCTCGTGACCCTCGCCGGGCGCGTGCAGGTGCCCGTGCACGCCCCCGGCGCCGACGTCGACCCGGTCGAGATCGCCCGCGGCGGCGTCGCCGTGGCTCGCGAGAAGGGCGACGTGGCCATCATCGACACCGCCGGCCGCCTGCACGTCGACGACGAGCTCATGGGCGAGCTGGTGCGCATCCGCGACACGGTCAAGCCGCACAACGTGCTGCTCGTGGTCGACGCGATGACCGGCCAGGACGCGGTCAACGCCGCCGAGGCGTTCCGCGAGCGCGTCGACCTCGACGGCGTCGTGCTGACCAAGCTCGACGGCGACGCCCGCGGCGGCGCCGCGCTCAGCGTGCGCGCCGTGACCGGCAAGCCGATCAAGTTCGTCTCCACGGGCGAGAAGCTCGGCGACTTCGAGGTCTTCCACCCCGACCGCATGGCGAGCCGCATCCTGGGCATGGGCGACGTGCTCTCGCTGATCGAGAGGGCCGAGGAGTCCCTCGACGAGCAGAAGGCGGCCGAGATGGAGGCGCGCCTGCGGCGCGCCGAGTTCACCTTCGACGACTTCCTCGAGAACATCAAGCAGGTGCGCAAGATGGGGTCGCTGTCGAGTATCCTCGGCATGCTGCCCGGGGCCGCGGCGATGAAGCAGCTCAAGGACGTGCAGGTCGACGACCGCCAGCTCGACCGCATCGAGGCGATGATCTTCTCGATGACCCCGCAGGAGCGGCGGCACCCCGACGTGATCGGCGGCAGCCGCCGGCAGCGCATCGCGCGCGGCAGCGGGGTCAAGGTGCAAGACGTGAATCAGCTGATGAAGCAGTACCGCGAGATGCAGAAGATGGTGCGCATGTTCTCGTCGGGCAAGATGAAAGGGTTCAAGCTCCCCGGCATGGGGGGCTGAGCCGGTCGTTTCTTGCACCTCCTCCGGAGGTTGCGTAGAGTGCAGCGACCGCCGGCGAGACGAGGCGGTGCAGCATGCGAGGATTCCCCGAGGGGGTGAGTGAGACAAGTGGCAGTACGGATGAGATTGAGCCGCGTCGGCAGCGTCAAGAACCCGATCTATCGGGTCGTCGTCGTCGACTCGCGCGCGCGCCGTGACGGGCGCGCCATCGAGACGATCGGTCAATACAACCCGCGCACGGAGCCGTCGACGATCGAGATCGACGAGGCCAAGGCCAAGGAGTGGCTGGCGAAGGGTGTCCAGCCCAGCCGCACGGTCAAGCGGCTGTTGGCCATCAAAGGCATCGGCGCCTGAGGCGCGCGAGGGTCCGTCGGAGAGGTGAGGCGGGATGTTGAAGGACCTTCTCGAGTACCTGGCCAAGTCGCTGGTCGACAGCCCGGACGAGGTCCACGTGCAGATGACGGAGACGGACACGACCGTCGTGCTTGAGCTGAGCGTGGCCAAGGACGACGTCGGCAAGGTGATCGGCAAGCAGGGGCGCATCGCGCGCGCCCTGCGTACGATCGTCAAGGCGAGCGCGGTGCGCGACGGCAAGCGTGCGATCGTGGAGATCGTCGACTGAAGGGTGCCCCCGTGCCAGCGCTCTGGGCCTGTGGCCGGCTCGGCCGGGCTCACGGCCTCAAAGGCGAGCTGTATCTGGACCTCGAGCCCGGCGGGCTCGAGGTCCTCGTGCGTGCGGCCGAGTTCTACCTGGCCGAGGCGGGGGGCGCCGGGGCCGTCACGCCGTGCGCGCTCACGCGCGCCGGCGGGACCGACCGGCGCCCCCTCGTCGTCCTCGACCTCGCCGCGACCCGCGAGGAGGCGCGCGCCCTGAGCGGCCGCGAGCTGTACGGGGCCGGCGGGGAGCTCGCCGACGTGCCGCACTATCTGGTCGACGAGCTCGTCGGCCTCGAGGTGCGCTACGAGGGCCGGCGCCTGGGCGAGATCGCCGAGGTCGTCACGGCCCCGGCGCAGGAGCTGCTCGTGGTGCGCCGCGACGGCGGCGGCGAGCTCATGGTCCCGCTGGTCGACGAGCTGGTCGAGGTCGACGTGGCCGCCGGCACGGCCGTCGTGCGTGCCGGCCTGCTCGCCGACGAGGTGCCGCCGGCCGACGACGCGGCGAAGGAGTGACCGTGCGCATCGACGTCTTCACCCTGTTCCCGGCGGCCTTCGAGTGGTACGTGACCCAGGTGCACGTGCGCAAGGCGCTCGACCTGGGTCACGAGCTCGCCTTCACCAACTATCGCGACCACACGCCGCTCTCGCACCTGCAGGTCGACGACACCCCGTACGGCGGCGGCGCCGGCATGGTGCTGCGCATCGACGTGGTCGCCGCCGCCCTCGAGGCGGCCTTCGGCGTCGAGGCGCCGGCCGTCCGCGAGGGCCGCCGCGTCGTCGAGCTCACGCCCAAGGGGCGGCAGTTCGACGACCGTCTCGCGGAGGAGCTGGCGGAGGGCGACCTCGCCCTGCTCTGCGGGCGCTACGAGGGCATCGACGAGCGCGTCGCCCACCTGGTGAGCGACCGCGTCTCGATCGGCCCCTACGTGCTCTCCGGCGGCGAGGTCGCCGCCATGGCCGTCACCGACGCCGTGCTGCGCAAGCTCCCGGGGGTCATCTCGAACCCGGAGAGCGTCGTCGACGAGTCGTTCGCCCCCGGTCTCGAGGGCGGCACCGAGTACCCGCAGTACACGCGCCCGGCCGAGTTCCGCGGCTGGACCGTGCCCGAGGTGCTCGTCTCCGGCGACCACGGCGCGATCGCGCGCTGGCGCGCCGAGCAGGTGCGCCGGGCGGCCGGCGACTTCGGGGCCGCGGACTGAGCGCCGCGCGTCAGCCCTTGGGCTCGACCCAGTGGGGCTTCGACGTGCGTCCCGGGGGGCGCTCGAAGTGCCCGGGGCTGAAGGGCTTGTCGGGCGCCGGTCGCGCGATGGGGCCGAAGACCTGCACGGCGTCGCGCGCCCCGCAGGCGGGGCAGACCGCCTTCTCCTCGCGCTCGGCGAAGGGGCAGACGATCTCGAAGCGCTCGCCGCAGGCGTTGCAGCGGTAGTCGTAGGTCGGCACGGGTACTCCTCTTCGCTCGCCGTGACGCGACTAGGGTAGCGCGTCCGCTGCCGTTTTGCGCCCCTCTCGGCCTTCTGCTAAAGTAGCCGCCGGCTTCCGCTGGGAAAGAGGTCCCCCTTGAGCATCATCGAGAACATCGAGCGCGAGCAGCTGCGCGCCGACATCCCCGTCTTCAAGGCCGGAGACACCGTCAAGGTGCACTTCCGCGTCGTCGAGGGCAACCGGCAGCGCGTGCAGGTGTTCCAGGGGATCGTCATCAAGCGTCAGGGCGAAGGCGTGCGCGAGACCTTCACCGTCCGCAAGCAGTCGTTCGGGGTCGGCGTCGAGCGCACCTTCCCGGTGCACTCGCCGAAGATCGACAAGATCGAGGTCACGGCCATCGGCGACGTGCGCCGCGCCAAGCTGTACTACCTGCGGCAGAAGGTCGGCAAGAAGGCCCGGGTCCGCGAGAAGCAGCGCTGACGAGCCGGCGGCGTGAGCGGCGCGAGCGCTGACGAGTCACGGGCGTGAGCGACACGTCCGGCAGCGGCCGCAGTCGCGGCACCAGTCTCTTCGAGTACATCCTCATCGCCTGCGTGGCGGTGGCGGTGGCGCTGCTCGTCCAGGCCTTCCTCGTCAAGCCGTACCGCATCCCCTCGCCGTCGATGATCGACACGCTGCAGCCCGGCGACCGCGTGCTCGTCGACCGCATCGGCTACCGATTCACCGAGGTGGAGCACGGCGACATCGTCGTCTTCCGCTACCCGCTCGACACCAGCGTCGTCTTCATCAAGCGCGTCGTGGGCTTGCCCGGCGACGAGCTCCTCGCCAAGGACGGCCGCCTGTGGCGCAACGGCGAGGAGCTCAAGGAACCCTACGTGCACAAGACCAACGGCCGCACCGACCCCACCGAGCCGGCGGGGGCGATCCAGGGCACGACCATGAGTGACCCGTGGTCCCTGGCCGAGCCGTACACCGTGCCGCCCGGCATGTACTTCATGATGGGCGACAACCGCACCGATTCCGACGACAGCCGCGTGTGGGGGCCGGTGCCCGAGTCCAACGTCATCGGCTCGGGCTTCTTCATCTACTGGCCCTTCGAGCGCTTCGGCTCGATCTAGACGCGCGGCTCGCAGGCGGGGGGAGGCCGATGAACGAGCGCTTCGCCTTCGACCTCGAGCGCGGCGGCGGCCTCGTGGCCGGCGCCGACGAGGCCGGTCGCGGCTGCCTCGCCGGGCCGCTCGTGGCGGCGGCCGTCTGCTTCGACTACGCCGCCCTCACCGACGCCGACTTCGACGCTCTCGAGCGCCTGAACGACTCGAAGCAGCTCACCCGCGAGGCGCGCGAGACGCTCTACGACGTCGTCATCGGGCACGCACGCCAGGTCGCCGTCGTCGCCTGCTCGGCGGCGAGCATCGACGAGCGCGGGCTGCACCGCTGCAACCTCAGGGCACTGGGCGCGGCGCTCGAGTGCCTCGCGCCGCGCCCCGACCGCGCCTTCGTCGACGGTTTCGCCGTGCCCGACTGCACCGTGCCCCACGAGGCGCTGATCGGCGGCGACACCCGCTCCGCGGCCGTCGCCGCCGCGTCCGTCATCGCCAAGGTCACCCGCGACCGGGTGATGCTCCGTCTCGACGCGCAGTACCCCGCCTACGGCTTCGCCCGCCACGTCGGCTACGCCACCGCTCAGCACCAGGAGATGATCACCCTGCACGGGGTCTGCCACCTGCACCGGCGCTCGTTCGACGCCGTGAGCTACCGGCAGCTCGGGCTCGGCGTCTGATTCGCCGCCGGCGAGCGGCCCGTCGTCCACCCACACCGGGCATCGTCTCCGTCCCAATCCCGCCGCCGCATCGTTAGGCTCGTCCCCAAGACTTCAGCGACGCCGCGCCGCGAGCGCGGAGGGGTGAGCGGTGAGTGAGCGAGCGTCGGGCGGCAGGGGCGGCGACACCGGGGCCGCGCCGGGCGGGGTGCCGCCGTCGTATGGCGAGCGCCGCCTGCGCTTCGGCCGCGAGGCCGAAGCGGCGGCGGCCGCATACCTGCAGGCGCGCGGCTGGCGCCTCCTCGGGCAGAACGTGCGCATCGGCCGCGGCGAGCTCGACCTCATCGTGCGCCGCGGCCCCGTGCTCGCCTTCGTCGAGGTCAAGGCGCGCCGCTCCGCCCGCTGCGGCGCGCCCGAAGACGCGGTCTCGTGGCACAAGCGGCGCCAGGTCGCACGTCTCGCCGAGCTCTGGATGGCGGCGCGACCGTGGGCCCTGCGCGGCGTCGGTGAGGTGCGCTTCGACATCGTCGCCGTCGATGCCGCGCCCCTGCCTCCGGCCGTGCGCCACCTGCCGGCGGCCTTCACCTGTGACGGGTGATGAGAGGCCGGCGCGTGACGGTGGCGATGGGTAGCGCGGCGATGCTCGCCTCGGCCGCGCGCGCCGGGTGACGCGGCGATGCTCGCGCGCATCACCAGCGAGACGCTCTTCGGGCTCGAGGGCCACGCCGTCGAGGTCGAGGCCGACGTCGTCGCCGCGGCGCCGGGGTTCAGCATCGTCGGCCTGCCCGACGCGGCGGTCCAGGAGAGCCGCGAGCGGGTGAGGGCGGCGATCGTCAACAGCGGCTTCGAGTTCCCCTCGCGGCGCATCACGGTCAACCTGGCGCCGGCCGACCTGCGCAAGGAGGGCCCCGGCTTCGACCTGCCGATCGCCCTCGCCTTCCTGCTGGCGACCGGTCAGGCGCGGCGCAACGGCGGGGGAGAGGTCGCCGCGCTCGGCGAGCTCGGCCTCGACGGCGCCGTGCGTCCCGTCTCCGGCGTGCTCGCCGTGGTCGAGAGCCTGCGGCGGCGCGGGGTCGGCCGCGTGCTCGTGCCGGCGGCCAACGCGGCCGAGGCCGCGCTGGTGCAGGGCGTGGGCGTGATCCCCGTCGAGCGGCTGCGCGACGCCGTCGGGGCGCTCGGGTCAGGCGCGGCGTCGGCGGCGGCTGCGGCGGCGCGCCCCGACGTGGGCTCGCTTCTGGGTGACGGCGCGGCCGGCGACGCCGACTTCGCCGACGTCGCCGGCCAGGCCGTCGTCAAGCGCGCCCTCGAGATCGCCGCCGCCGGCGGCCACAACCTGCTCATGGTCGGCCCGCCGGGCTCGGGCAAGACCATGCTCGCCCGGCGCCTGCCGACCGTCATGCCGGCGCTGACCGTCGACGAGGCGATCGCCGTGACCCGCGTGCACAGCGTCGCCGGGCTGCTGCCGGCGCGGGTGCCGCTGGTGACGCGCCGTCCGTTCCGTGCCCCGCACCACAGCATCTCCGTGGCG
>JAZBOM010000013.1:0-4487 GCA_036351205.1 Thermoleophilia bacterium
CACCGCCGCTCCTCGCTCGCCAGGTCGAACCCGGGCCCGGGGTCACGGACCTCGACGCGGCACCCCCGGTCGTCGCAGCGGAGCCGCACGACGACACCCCCACCGCGACCGTTACAGGAGGCGAGCCCGTTCTTCACCGCCTCCTGGACGGCCAGGACGACCTCTTCGCGCGTGTCCACACCGGCACCGTGCCCGGCGACGAGCGCGCCGACCGTCGACCGCAGGAGGCGCAGCTCGGCGGAGCGCTCGACGCGCACTTCGACACGCTCGGGTCCCCGAGACGATCGCTGCGACTCACTCACCCTGATCCGCACACCCTGCTGCACTCGACCGGCAACGTCACCGTACGGTTCGCTGCACGGGCGCCGTCTCCTCGCCCGCCGTCGCCTCGCCCGTCGTCTCCTCGGGCGCCGTCTCCTCGCCCGCCGTCGCCTCGCCCGCCGCCACCGCGGCGGCGCGTCGCACGACCAGGACCTGGAGGTCGTCCTCCAGCGTCCCCGCGTGCGCCTGGGCGGCGTCGCGCACGGCGGCTGCGATCCGCGCCACCGGGGCACCGCGATGCCGGCCCACGGTCTCGACGAGGCGCGCCTCACCGAAGAGGTCGCCCTTGCGGCGCGCCTCGATCACGCCGTCGGTGCACAGCACGAGGGTCTCCCCCGGATCCAGCGTCGCCGTCGCCGACTCATAGCTCCAGTCGAACGCACCCAGCGGTGGCCCATGCTGCAGGCTCAGCAGGCGGCACGACTCCGCGCCGCAGTGCACGGGGGGAGGGTGCCCGGCGACCGCGAGTTCGAGCCGACCGTCCGCGAGCCCGAGCCTTCCGAGAAGAACGCTGACGTGCTGATCCTCGTCCTCCTGGAGCAGCAGGCGGCCGGCCTTGGTCAGCACCTCCGCCGGATCGGACGAATCGAGCCAGAGGGCGCGCACCATTGTCCGGACCCGCTCGGTGAGCCCGGCGGCCCGCACGCCCTTGCCCTCGACGTCGCCGATCAACAGCGACAGGGCGCCGTCGGGCAGTTCCACCACATCGTAGAAGTCGCCGCCCACCAGCTCCGGCTGGGCGGCCGACTGCATCACAGCGGCGAGCTCGAGGCCGTCGACACGCGGCAGGGCGTGGATCATCTGCTCCTGCAGCGTCGTCGCGATGCGCAACTGGGCCTCGTAGAGCCCGACGTTCTCGAGCGCCGCCGAGAGGTCCGTGCTCACCTTCTGCGCGAACGCGATCTCACCGCCGGTCCAGGCCCGGTGACGGGCGCGCATGAGCACTGCCAGCGCGCCCACCACACGGTCCTCGCGCACGAGCGGCGCGACGAGCGCCGCCACCGCGCCGAGTTCGTCGAGCTCCCCGCTCCTCACGCCGTGTTCGCCGGCGGCACAGACGCCCACGGGCGCCCTGCTCGCTTCGATGGCCGCGGCGAAACCACCCGGGTCCACCGGCAGGGTGCGACCCACCAGGTCGCCGTCCAGCCTCCAGCCGTAGTCGACACGCCAGCGCTCACCGTCGTGTTCGAGCACGGCGGCCGAGTCGGCGGCGAGCGTCTGACCGGCGAGCCGCACGATGCGCGGCAGAAGGCTCTCGCGGTCGAGACCGGAGGCGATCGCCGAGCCGATCGCGTTCAGCGCGCGCCCGAGCCGCTGCCGTTCGTCGACCTCGCGCTGGCGGCTGGCGACCTGACGCCGGTAGTGGTCGCTGATGAACCCGGCCGCCATGCTGGCCAGCGCCCAGAAGCCGATGGCGGCGAGGCTGGCGCCGATCGACGCCGCGTCGTCGAACGGCAGGACGAAGGCGACGCTGACGGCGCCGGCGACGACCGCGACGGAGAGGCCCACCCACGGTCCGGCGAGGATGCCGAAGACCACGCAGAGGGCGGACACCGCCGACACCAGCAAAGCGCGGTGGTCGAGCGACGAGCGCTCGCCGGCCGCCAGCACGACGATGGCGACGCCGAGCGCCGCCACCGCCACCGCACGCTGACGCCGGCGCAACCAGGCGCCCACGATCTGGACTCGTGCGATGCGGTCGGCCATGTCGCTGGTCGGCTGCGGTGGCCCGGGCCCGGTGGCCGCGAGCGCCGCTCGTTGTCTGAACGTACCCACACGACCCAGGATGATGCAGGCGGTCGCGCGCGGTCCGCGCGCGACCGCCCCCGGACCCCCCGATCACCGAGCGATCCTCAGAGACCGGCGCGAGGGCGGCCCGGACTCAGATCACGCAGCCCCAGCGGCCGCGCTTCGTCAGGTAGCGCTGGTGGTACTCCTCGGCGCGCCAGAACTCCGGCGCCGGCACGATCTCGGTGACGATCGGGTCCGTGTAGCGCCTTTCGTCGTTGAGACGCGCCACGGCGTCGCGCGCCGCCCGCTCCTGCTCGGGGGAGTGGAAGAAGACGGCCGAGCGGTACTGTGAGCCGACGTCGGGTCCCTGCCGGTCGCGTGTCGTCGGGTCGTGCATCGCGAAGAACACTTCGAGCAGGTGTTCGTACGTCACCTGCTCCGGGTCGTACTCGACGCGCACCGCCTCGGCGTGCCCGGTGGTGTGGGAGCAGACCTGCTCGTAGGTGGGGTGGGCGGTCGTCCCGCCGGTGTACCCCACCTCGGTGGACAGGACCCCGGGCACCTCGCTGAAGCGCTGCTCCACGCCCCAGAAGCAGCCCGCGGCGAAGGTCGCTACTGCCATGTCGTTCCTCTGTCTCGGTAAGGGCGCCGCGCACCCGAAGGAGACGCGGCCTCAGGCGGACTATTCCCCGCGGCGAGCCAACCGGTGCCGGGGTGTCGCCGCGCGCGGCCCGCCGGCCCATGGCGCGCGTGTCCCCGCCCCGGGGTGACGGGTACTCTTTCTGCGACACGCCGTCCACGACGGGACAGTCATGCTCGGCAGACCGACGAGAGAGACCCAGGCGCCGCCCGAGGTGGAGCGCCTCCTGCGGCAGCTGCGACGCCGGCCGCGCAGCGGCTTTCGCCGCTCGCCGGCCGTGTCGCTCACGAGCGTCGGCGCGCAGCTCGCCGGTCTCGGCGAGGCGGCCGTGGCGCCGCTGCTCGCCGAGCTCGACGAGCTCGGCGACCCCGGCGCCGTCGCCCTGGCCGCCATCGGCCGACCGGCCCTCACGGCGATCGCCCGCGACCTCGAGGGCGCGCCGCCGAGGCGGCGCGCCCTGCTCATCCACGCCCTCGGCATGTCGGGCCTCGCGGAGGCGGTCGCCCCACTGCGGGCGCAGCTCGCCGCCGCCGACGCCGACGCCCGCCGCGCCGCCGGATCCGCCCTCGAGCGCCTCGCCAAGGGCTTCGTACGCGCGCTCGGCGACGGTGCCCGACGCGAGCAGGCGATGCTCGTGCTCGAGCGGATCGGCGCCCCTGCGGCCTGGGCGGTCGGCGACGCTCTCCGCGACCCGCGCCGGGGACTCGTCGCCGCCCGGGTGATGGGCGGGATCGGGGAGGCGGCGGTCGAGCCGGCGATGACCGTCTTCCTGCAGGGCGGCCGCAGTCTGACGCCGCACGGCGACCCCGCGGCGACCTACGCCGCGGAGGCGCTGGCCCAGATCGGCGAGCCGGCACTCGACCCGCTGCTCGCCGTGCTCTACGACCGCCGCGAGCGGCCGCCGCTCCGCGCCGCGGCCGCTCGAGCCCTTGGGGACATGGGCGAGATCGCCGAGGCGCGCCTGCGGGAAGCGCTGCTCGTCAACGAGGCGTTCGTGCGCGAGTGCGCCGCGGCCGCACTCGGGGAGGACGCCCCGGTCGAGTGAGCCGCGCCTCCTGCCGATACACGGGTCGGAGCGACGGGAGGCACGGACCGTGGACGGAGTGACGATCGGCATCGTCGGCGGCATCGCCGGCACGCTCATCGGCGTGGCCGGCGGGGTCGTCGGGACCTGGACCTCGGTCCGCACCACACGCACCGCCGACGAGCGGCGCTTCGTGATCCGCACGGCCGTCGTCCTCTGGGTGGTCCTCGGTCTTCTGCTGGGGATCCCCTTGGCGCTGGTCCTCCTGGGCGTCCTGCCCGTGTGGCTCACCTGGATCCCGATGACGGCCGCCTTCGTCGCCCTGGGCCCGTTCATCCGCTGGGCGAACGCCCGTCAGGCGACGTTGCGCGGCGCTGTCGCTCCGCCGCCGGGAGCGGCAGACCCGACGCCACACTGAGGGCTCGGCCTCCCGGACCCGCGGCGCCCGCGGTATCGCCGCGCCGCACCCCGCGGACCGGAGGCCCCGATGCGCCGGCCCGCAGCGCCGCGTCGTCCCTGCGTCGCCGCCCACCTCGTCCCTGCATCGCGCCCCGGCCGGCGCGGCCTACGCGCCCTCGGAGCGGGACACGGTGGGGCTGCCGGGCTGAGGCATGGCCTGCGCGCAGCCGTCCGGGCGCGCCAGCGGAGCCGCCCAGGCCGCGGCGGGCTGCTCGGCCGCGCCCCTCGCCGGCGGCTCGCTCGCGTCCGCCGCGGCGGCCGCCGGTGCGGCGATCCCCACGTCGCCCTCGGCGCGTTCGGCGCGCCGGGCCG
>JAZBOM010000014.1:0-2762 GCA_036351205.1 Thermoleophilia bacterium
ATGAGGGCGATCGTGCTCACGGCGGCGGTCACGAGGCTCGTGTCGCCGAGGTGCGTGAGATCGTGCCAGGCGATGTGCAGGAAGTCGGCCGACGTCGACGCTTGCACGCCGAGCAGCCTGGGCACCTGGCCGGCGATGATCGTCAGCGCCAGGCCGGTGACGTACCCGCTGATAACGGGTCGCGCGAGGAACTCCGAGATGAAGCCGAGCCGGGCGACGCCGGCGGTGAGGCTGAGCAGCCCCACGAGGGCGGCGACGGTGGCCACCAGCGCGATCGCCTCCTCCGGGCCGGCGGCGCCGTGGGCGGCCACGACCGCCGCCGTCATGATCGCGGCGGTCGAGGTCGGCGAACAGGCGAGCTGACGCGACGTCCCGAAGAGCCCGTAGACGAGGAGGCCGGCCAGAGCGGCGTAGAGGCCGGCCTCGGGGCGAACGCCGGCGATCTGTGCGTAGGCCATGCTCGACGGCACCAGCAGGCCGATCACCGTCAGGGCGGCGACCGCGTCGGAGCGCAGCCATCGCCGCTGGTAACCGCCCGCCCACGACGTGATCGGCAGCCACCTGTGGACGTGCCGACGGAACGTCGCCGACGAGACCCCGGCATTGCGTGCGCCTCCGGGTGTGGGATCGCTCGCGTCCGCCCTCGGCCGCGGGTCGCTCATCGGCTCTGACTCCGTTCCGTCGTGTACCCCCATCGTAGCGCGACCGCGCCACCCTCCGTGAGGGCCGGCGCCGCCGCGCCGTGAGGCCCGGCGTCGCCACGCCGCGAGGCCCTGCGGCCTCGCCACGCCGCGAGGCCGGGTGGGCGGCGGTACACTTGCAGTGCAAGGCGGCGACAGCAGCGGCGGCGAAGGCGGCGGCAGCAGCTGCAGCGGCGGCGGCAGCAGCCGTAGCGGCGACAACGACGGCCGCGGTAGCGTCGGCGGCGAAGGCTGCAGCGACAACGACGGCGGCAGTGACAGCGGCGAGTCCGTCGCCGGGAGGGCGACATGCCGGGCAGGAGTCGGTGGCGCCGAGCGTTCGGCGTTCAGGGACGAGGGGGCGACTCCTCGGTCATCGCGATCCTCGAGCGGCAGCTCGAGGAGACCGCGCGCGCCTGCAAGCTGGCGCGCGCCGTCGCCGAGGGAAGCTCCGTGCCGGGCGATGCCCGCGAGAAGGCGGCCGAGATCGAGCACGGCGGCGACGTGTTGCGCGGCGAGCTCGTGACCAGGCTCCAGGACGCGCTCGTCTCGCCGCTCAGCCGTGAGGATCTCTTCCGCCTGTCGCGCTCGATCGACGACGTGCTCGACAACCTGCGCGATTTCGTGCGCGAGTGGGACCTGTACCAGGTCGCCGGCACGGCAACGTTCGTGGGGATCATCGATGCCATCGCCGCCGGCGTCGACGACCTGAGCCTCGCGGTGCGGACCATCGCCGGGGGCGCGGACGACATGAGCGAGTCGGCTCTCGCCTCGAAGAAGTCGGCCAACGAGGTCCGCCGCCTGTACGACGTCGAGGTCGCACGCCTGTTCAGCGGCGAGCTCTCCATGGAGGTCCTCAAGTCGCGCGAGCTGCTGAGGAGGCTCGACGTCGTGGGGCTGCGCCTCAACGAGGCGGCCGACGTGCTCGCCGATGCGGCGGTCAAGCGCCAGGTCTGACGCGGTGGCGGTCGACGGGTCGACGGCGGCCGGGGCCGGGCGCCGCCGGGGCCGCGACGTCGTGCGCATCGAGTCGTCGGCCGAGCCGCCTGCGGCGCTCGGCCTCCCCTCAGCCTGAGGCGCCCGTCCGCGAAGGCGGGCGCTCCGCATCGCAGCCTCAGGATGTAAAGAAGAGTTGACATCGTGTCGGCTCCCCTTTACAGTACGCCATGTCAAACATTGCTGACATCGCGTCAGTCGAAGAAAGGGGCAGGCATGCCGTTCGAAGAGAAGTTGACGTGGGTCGGCCTGGTGGTCGCAGTGATCGTCCCCGTGGTGTACCTCGCGGTCGTTCTCGGCCGGCTCGGCGAGACGTCCGCGGCCGAGATCTCCTACCAGTGGCCGCTGCTCATCGCCTTGGGCGCGTCGGTCGTCCTGAGCATCCTCGGGGCGATCGTGGCGGCGGCCGGGACCGCGATCGCTGCGGAGTTGCGCGGCCGATCGGCCTCCGACGAGGTCGACCGCAAGGACGAGCGGGACAAGCAGATCGGCCGCCACGGCGACCTGGTCGGTCTCTACGTCTCGTCCGGCGGCATGGTCGGCGTGCTCGCGCTCACGATGCTGGAGTACGAGTACTTCTGGATCGCGAGCGCGCTCTACCTGTCGTTCGCGGTCGGGACGCTCGTCTCGTCGGTGGTCAAGCTCGTCGCCTACCGCAGGGGATTCTGACGATGGGCAGGCCGACCAGAGTCACCAACCGCATCCGGGCACTGCGCTTCGCCGCCGGCGAGATGACGCAGGCCGAGCTCGCCGACCGGGTGGGCGTGACACGGCAGACGGTGATCGCGATCGAGCAGGGGCGCTACTCGCCGTCGCTCGAGATGGCCTTTCAGATCGCGCGGGTGTTCGAGGTCCCGCTCGATGACGTGTTCCAGTATCCGAAGGAGAAGTCATGAACCTTTCCGCGACTCAAGCCGAGCAGACGGTGCTGCTGCTGGGCGGCACGGGGCGCACGGGCGGCCGCGTCCTGCGGCAGCTGCTGGGCCGCGGTGCCCGCGTGCGTGCCGTTGTCCGGTCGGCCGAGCGGCTCCCGGAGGGCGTCGCCGACGACCCGCGGCTGACGGTGGTCGAGGCCGACCTTCTCTC
>JAZBOM010000015.1:0-4085 GCA_036351205.1 Thermoleophilia bacterium
CGTTCGCGCCGCGGCGCCACGGCTCCTGCCGGTGGGGGGTGACGCCTGCGCCGCCGCAGGCTCTCCCGGGCAGAGGTGATGCCTGTGCCGCCGCAGCCCTCGCGAAGAGCGGCGACGCCGGCGGCGCCGCAGCCCCCGCGCGGAGAGCGGCGGCGCGGGCGGCTACCGCGACGCCGCGGCCTGCTACCGCGCCGCCGCGGCGATCACCGCGTCGAACTCGCGCCCGAGGTCCGCGGGGAAGTCGAGCGTCGGGGCGGCGAGGATCTCGGCCACCCGCTCCTGCGCCTTCTCGACGATGCCCGTGGCGCCGGCCGACTGCCAGGCGTCGTAGGAGCCGGTCTCGCCGAGCCGCGCCTGCCAGAGCTCGCGTACGTGCCGTCGCGTGTGGTTGTCGAAGAGGTAGTCGCCGCCGAAGCCCATCCGCTTGATGAGGTCGACGGCCATCGTCTCGTCGCTGACCTCGAGGCCGCGCAGGATGCGCTTGACCATCCCCATGACCTCGTCGTCGACGATCAGGTTCTCGAGGCAGAGGATGCGCGAGCCGTCGAGCAGCCCGGTGCCGAAGGTGACGTCGGCGCCGTTGGCGTAGGCCATGAACATCGCCAGCGTGTTCTCGTAGGCGGACTGCACGCCGGGCTCCTTGGCCGTGGTCGCGCCGGCTCCGTACCAGGCGGGCACGCCGTAGAAGTCGGCCATGTGACCCTGGACGGAGCGCAGCAGCATGGCCTCGGGGGCGTTGCTCGCGTAGGCGCCGCTGCTCATGGCCATCGCCGTCGGGCCGCCGCCGTGGATCACCTTGGCGCCGGGGAAGGCGAGCTGCACGAGCACGGCGGCGCTGACGAACTCGGCGTTGTTCACGACCGCCGAGCCGGCGACCGTCACCGGCGCCGTCGCGCCGAGGATCGGCATGGGGTAGAAGCTGACCGGGATGCCGGCCTCGGCGAGGGTGAGCGCGAGGTCCATGCCGAAGCGCTCCTGGTGCAGCGGCGAGACCGTGCAGATGATGGCCGTGAACGTGGGCCGGCGCTTGAGCTCCGCGCTGCCGCCGGCCACCGCCTCGGCCATGCGGATCAGGTGCCGCGCCTCCCAGTCCTCCTTGATCGAGACCACGATGCTGTGCTTGGCCGAGTGGCGCAGGCAGGCGTCGAACTCGTGGAGCACGCGGGTCTCGGGTGGGCAGTCCTGGGCCGAGACGACGGCCGAGGTCGCCGACACGTGGTCGAGCGCCTGCACGACCTTGGCGCAGTCGGCGAGGTCCTGCTTGCGCGACGGCCGGACGGTGCCGTCGGACTCGCGCCTGAAGACGCCGCAGCCGTCGGAGGAGATGTAGAGGTGCTCGCCGTCGAGCGGCAGGTCGTACTCGGGCTCGCGGCCGCCGAGCACGAACTCGTGCGGCAGCGTGGCGAGGGCCTGCTCGACGAGCCCGGCCGGCAGCTTGGCCACGGTCGACTCCCGGTCTACGGGGGCGCCGTGCGCCTCGAGCACGTCGAGCGCGCGCTGCGAGTGGTAGGCGACGCCGACCTCGGCGAGCACGTCGAGGGTGGCCTCGTGGACCTGACGGATCCCGTCGGCGTCGAGCAGCGCGAGCTTGACGCGCCGGCCGACGTGGCACTGGTCCGCGTAGGGCATGGGGGCTCCTTTCAGCGCGCGGCCTGCTCGGCCGCGGAGATGATGGCGTCGAACTCGCGGAGGAGGTCGTCGGGGAGCGGTTCGGGCTCGGCGGCGAGGAGCTCGTCGACCCGGCCGCGGGCGCGCTCGGCGAGCGAGGGCGCGCCCGCCGCCCGCCAGGCGTCGTAGCTGCCGGTCTCCCCGAGGCGGGCGCGCCAGAGCTCGCGGGCGTGGGCCCGGGTGTGTGCCTCGGAGAGGTAGCCGCCGGCGAACGCCTGCCGCTTGATGAGGTCGACGGCGAGGTGCTCAGCGTCGACCTCCACGCCGCGCAGCAGGCGGGTGACCATGCCGAACACCTCGTCGTCGAGGACGAGCTGCTCGAGGGCCATGATCTGCGAGCCGTCGAGCAGGCCGCTGCCGAAGACGAAGTCGGCGCCGGCGAGGAACTCGACGAGCATCGTGAGCGTGTTCTCCCAGGCCGCCTGCGGGTCGGTCGCCTTGGCCTTGGTGCCCCCGTAGCCGAGGCCGGCGGGGAGGCCGTAGAGGGCGGCCATCTGCGCCTGGACGCCGCGCAGGAGGACGGACTCGGGGACGGCGGCGAAGTAGGCCCCGGTGCGCATGTCGAGGGCCGTCGGGCCGCCGGCGTGGATGATCTTCGCACCGGGGTGCGCGAGCTGGACCGCGGTCACCGCAGCGAGGACCTCGCAGTTGTTGACGACGGCGAGGCCCGCCGGCGTGACCGGCGCGGTCGCGCCGAGGATCGGCATCGGGTAGAGCATGAAGGGGATGCCGGCCGCGGCGAGGGTGAAGGCGAGGTCCATCCCGAAGCGCTCCTGGTGGAGCGGCGAGACCGTGCAGAGGATGGCCGTGAAGAGCGGGCGGGCGGCGAGCTCCTTCGACCCGCCCGCCACCGCCTCGGCCATGCGGATCAGGCTGCGTGCCTCCCAGTCCTCCTTCACCGACACGACGACGGTGTGCTTGGGCGAGGCGCGCAGGCAGGCCTCGAACTCGTGCAGCACGCGCGACTCGGCCGGGCGGTCCTGTGCCGAGACCAGGGCCGCGGTGGCCGAGAGGTTGTCGAGGCCGTCGGTGACGCGGGCCGCCTCGTACGCGTCGCGCTTCGTGGAGTCGCGCACCGTGCCGTCGGCGTCGCGCACGCGCGTCGCGCAGCCGTCGGCGGTGAGGTAGGCGTGCTCGCCGTCGATGGGCAGGTCGTGGTCGGCGGTGCGTCCGCCGAGCGTGAACGTCCTGGGGATCGTGGCTACCGCGCGGTCGACCACCTCGGCGGGGATCTGCGCTACCGTGCTCTCGCGGTCGACGGTGCAGCCGTGCGCCTCGAGGACGTCGAGCGCACGCTGGGAGTGAAAGGCGACGCCGACGTCGGCGAGCACCTCGAGGGTCGCCTCGTGGATGCGGTGCACGTCGTCGGCGGGGAGGATGTCGAGACGCCGGCGGGGGCCCACGTGACGGGCGTCGGCGTGGCTCATGCGGCTCCTTTCGAACGGACGCACTCGAGGGTGACGAAGGGCGAGGTCACGGCGCGCACGAGGGCGTCGTAGTCGACGGCGAACGAGAGTTCGGCGCCGGGCTCCACCGGCGCGGGGACGACGACGACGCCGACGTCGCTCGTCATGCCGGCCACGTACGCCCCCTCGAGGAGGGGGCGCAGCCCGGCCGGCTCGCAGTCGCGCCGCCCCAGGGCGACGAGGGCGTACCACGCGTCGTCCTTCGGCAGGCGGGCGTCGGGCACGTGGCCGAAGGCGTCGCAGCCGGTCTCGCACGGCGGCGCCGGCGGCTTGCGCCAGCACTCGAGCACGGCGGCGGTGAGCACCGGGTCGCGTCGCTCGAGGCCCTCGAGCGGCGCCCCCGAGACGAAGTCGTACCCGTAGAGCGGACCGCCGCCGGAGCGGATCTCGGTGGCGAAGCGCGGGGCGTAGCCGTCGAGGTGCTGCAGGCAGCAGGTGCCGCCGAGCGAGAGGGTGGGTTCGGCGGCACAGTCGTCCGCGACCGCGGCGAGGACTTGCTCGGCCTGACGGAACAGCGTCTGGCTCGGCAGCTGCCCGGAGAGACAGGCGAAGTTGGCGGCGATCCCGGCGAGCGCGACGCCGGGCAGGGCGGCGAGCCGGTGGGCGACCGCCGCCGCGTCGTCGGGGAGGACGCCCTCACGGCGGTCGCCGAGGTCGACGGCGAGCAGCACCTCGAGCGCCGCGCCCGGGGCGTGCGCGCCGAGCGCCCGCGCCGCGTCGGGGTCGGACAGGACGACGCGGTCGGCGACCTGGGCGACGAGCTCGAGCTCGTCACGCTGTGGCGGGCGGATCAGCGTGAGCGGCGCGAGCGCGTGCGCGGCGTGTCTCGTGAGCGCGGGCAGGCGCGAGTCGGCGAGGCCGGCGCAGCCGGCCTCGAGCATCGCCTGCCCGACGGCGGGCTCGCCGTCGACCGCCTTCGTGACGCCGACCAGGGTGAAGCCGGCGTCGAGC
>JAZBOM010000016.1:0-6894 GCA_036351205.1 Thermoleophilia bacterium
CCCGCGTCAGGCGCATGAGGGCTTCAACGGCGGTCTGGCGCGCGTCGAGACCGAGTTCGCCGTCCGCTCCTTCCTCTGCCGGGTCGAGAAGGACATCGACGCCCTGCTGCTGCACGCCGAGGAGCGCGCCCGGGAGCGGGCGCGGCGCTAGCCTCATCCGCGTGCGAGCCCCGGGTGCGGCGGCACGCGCACCCGACGACGCGACTGGGGTCTACGGCGTGGCGGCGGCGTCCGCGGCCGCGGTGCGGGCCACACGAAGGGCGAGCGCCATGATGGTGTAGCTCGGGGGCTTGCCGAGCGACCGCGGCAGCAGCGAGGCATCGGCGACGTAGACGTTGCGCGGCAGCCGCGGGTCGTGCAGGGTGCGCGCCGTCTCCGTCGTGAGGGGCAGCGTCCCTCCCGGATGCCCCGCGTTGACCGTGCCGAGGAACACCTCCCGAGGGTCGACCCCGCCGTGCGCGAGGACCTCGCGACAGACGTCGACCGCCTCGCGCAGCCGGCTCCGGTCGATGTCGGTGAGCCCCTTGCTCACCCGGCTCGCCGACACCGAGCCCTGCTCGGTGTCGGCGAGCTTGATCATCAGGGAGAGGATCTCGGCGCCCGGCCGCCGCCAGCGCGCGTCGAAGAAGAAGCTCAGATGATCGAAGTAAGGAGAGATCACGTAGTGCTCTCTCTCGACGTAGAACGGCATGGGGATCTCGCCGTCCTGGTGCGCCCCCGGCAGCGGCCCGGCTACGCACAGCACCGGGTCGACGAAGAGCCGCGGCTCCGTCGCGATGCCCGAGCGCTCGAGCAGTCTCGGCGTCCCCAGACCCCCGGCGGCCACGACGATCAGGTCGGCGGGGATGAGCTCGCGGCGACCGCGCCGATGCACGACGACTCCGCTCGCCCGCCCGCCTTCAAGGACCAGCCGCTCCGCCCGCGTGCCGGTCATCACCCTCGCGCCGTCTGCCACGGCGTCGGCAAGGAAACGACGCGCGTCCCACTTGGCGCCGTGACGGCAGCCCAGGATGCAGCGCCCACAGCTGCGACAGCGGGAGAGGTCGACCAGCTTGGGCATGACCTGCGGCTGCAGGCCGAGCTGCTCGCAGGCGGCGTGGAGGGCGCGCGTCGACGGCCGCCAGCGGTCGGTGTGGCCCGTCGTGCGCGGCACGAGCGTCTCGAGCTCGTCGAACTCGGGGCCGAGGTCGAGGCCGACGCCGGCGAGCGCGGCGTCCAGACGCAGCCCGTTGCCGGTCGTCAGCGTCGTCGTGCCGCCGGTCGCCACACCGTAGACGATGGGCATGCGGCCCGCGCCCATGACGACGCGCATCGGGCGGAAGAGAGCGCTGATGAGCCGCTCGTCGACCAGCAGGCGCGAGGCACGCAGGCGCGCCAGGCGGTCGAGGTCCGCCGTGAAGGGGCGAAAGGCTCGTCCCGCCTCGAGCACGAGCACCTGCGCACCGGACCGCGCGAGCTCGCGCGCGGCCGTCGCGCCGCCGGCGCCGCTGCCTACGACGATCGCGCGCATGATCCCGGCCCGACCAGTGTCGCGACACAGGTCGCGGCTCCCTCGGTGATGCGCCGCTCGAAGCGCAGCTCGCAGCCGCCCGTCAGGCCGGCGGCGATGCCCTCGTCAACGGCGCTCACAATCCGGCACGTCGACGCGTCGTAGACGCGGCTGAAGAGGCAGCTCGAGACCTCGATCGTCGTGGCGCTCCGCGCACGAAGATCGATCTGGAGCTGCCGGTAGAGCACCCTGAGCGCGCGAAGCGCCTCGTCGTGCGAGCGCACGCCGAGGCGCCGTCGCAGGCGCCGCCCGAGCTCGGCGGCGTGGCGTCGGAGGTCGTCGCGCACGACCGAGTCACGCCCCGCCTCGGCGGCCAGCGCCGCCTGATCGGCGGTGAAGCGCGCGAACTCGTCGAGGCGGTCCGCGTAGCAGCGACCACGCCACGGCGGGCGCGGGCAGCCGAAGCCGGCCGCCGCCGCGTCCGCCAGCTCGTCGAGACCGCGGCGGCGCAGCAGCGGGGGTACGCAGCACTCGGCCACAGCCAGGCGCAGACTCATCCCGAGCCCGAGACTCCGCCGGCCCCCGTGCCGGCGACCCGCACACCCACCCAGTAGACGAGCACGGCGATGGCGCCGTCGAGGGCGAAGTTGGCGAGGTAGGCGAAGTACTGCTCGTGCGCGACGAAGAGCGCGATCGAGAGCAGCGCGCTCGCCGCCTTCGCGTGCACGAGCACGGTCGGGTAGGCACGCTCGCCGGGGCGCCGCGCCATGCCCGTCGCAAGCAGCGTGACGACGTACATGTAGGCCACGGCGAGGACGAGGTACAGGCCGTGGCCGGCTCGCGGCGCATCGGGCAGGCCCAGTCGCGCCCCGATCGCGTTGAGGGCACCGAGCACGTCCGCGGGGATGGTCAGAAAGAGGAGACCGACGAGGGCGAAGCTCACGGCGAGGCCGTAGCCGACGAGCCGCACGAGACCGTCGCGCCCGCTCACCGGCGCCGGCCTTCGCGCTCGCCGAAGCCCGGCATCAGTGCGCTCTCTCGCCGTACAGCCGCCGGTCGAACGCCGGTCGCGGCTCCGGCCGGCAGCGCGAGAGCACCTCCAGGGTCCGCTTGCGGTCGAGGAGGCGGTCGCCGCCGGCGACCTCCTGGAGCAGCCGGTAGTGCCGATTGACCCAGCAGCCGTCGGCAGAGGACGTGCGCGAGCGCATCTCGGCGACGAGGTCGCCGAGGAGCCGCTCGCGCACGTTGCCGAAGCTCATCGGCATGAAGACGCACGGGCCGACCTCGCCGAACGCGTCGACGTAGACCATCTTGCCGCCCGAGTTGCAGCCGAACGTCTCGGCCCCCTCGAAGTGCCCCAGGTAGTTCACGGTCATGCCGCGACGCCCGCGGTCGCGATTCCACGCGTCCTGCAGGGCGCAGATCCGCAGGCGGTCTTCCTCCCGAAAGACCTGGTCGTCGCTCCAGAAGGCCTCGACCGAAGGCTTGACCTCGCTCAGCCAGGCCTCATGGATGTGCAGGCTCTCGAGGAACTCGAGCAGGCGAGGCACCTCCTCCCGGGCCAGCATCTCGCGCGAGACGACGGACGAGACGCCGACGTGCAGCCCGTCGACGCCGCGGAACGTCTCGAGCGCCTTCAGCGCGAGCGCGAACGCCCCCGGGTAGCGGCGGTTGGCGTCGTGGACCGCCGCGTCCCAGTGATCGAGGCTCACGCAGACCGAGAAGAGACCCGCGGCCGCGAGGTCGCGGGCGAGGGCGGGCGTCAGCCCGGAGCCGGTCGTGAAGAGCTTGACCGCGCAGCCGTCGGCGGCGCGCTCGACGATCCGGACGATCTCGCGGTTGAGGAGCGGCTCGCCGCCGGTGAGGCCGAGCCAGACGACGCCCATCGCCTTGAGCTGGTCGATGGTCTCGAGGATCGTGGCGTTGTCCATGCGCCGGCCGCGGCGCTGCGCGTTGTAGCAGTAGAGGCAGTTCTGCGGGCAGGCGTTGGTGAGTCCGATCTGCGCGTGCGAAGGACCGGGGACGCGGTCCACCAGGTGCAGCCTGGCGAAGCGCGCGTAGGCCTCGCTGTTCAGGGGCGGCAGGTGCGAGTGCACGATCCAGGCGCCGCCCACCCTCTTGACCGGGAAGCGGCGCAGGTAGCGGACCATGAAGGCGTTGACCGACGGTTTGACGCGCAGCAACGCCGGAGCCGCGACGATCGAACCCGCCAGGGTGACCGGGAGCGGCAACACCGTCGGGGGCCGCTCCCCGTTGTCGGTGCTCACACGCCTGTCCACTGCACTGAGACTCCCATTCCGGTGTGCTCGTCGGGCCGTGGTGCGGCGACGCCACCAAGGCTCTCGCCGAGCAGTCTTCGCCTCCGCATGGTAACCCGAAAACGGCGATACGGTCGCCGCCCGCGCGCGTGAGCGGGCGAGGCGCCCGATGCGCCGGCCGCAGGAGCGGAGGCGGACGCGGCGCGGCGCCGGCCGCGTGGCGTGAACCCCGGGCCTACCTGTCCTGAGAGTCCGCGCGCCTGAACGCAAGGGACAGCAGCGGACCCGCAGCGATGAGCGTCAGCCAGACGATCGAGATCACGGCGATCTCGAAGGTGTCGCCGCGGTCGATCCCGCGGACCGCCGAGACCACGACGAGCGCGACGACCGACGACGCGACGCTCAGTGTGAACAGCCAGCGGATCGCACGCTCGAGCCTCGTCTTGCGCGCGTACACCGGAGCGAGACAGAGGAAGACGAGGCTCATCAGCAGGTAGCCGAGCTCTTCGAGCGCGATGAACACGCCGTTCGGGTTGTACATCGTGAGCATCGCCCATCCGTCGAGCTGCCCCTTCTCGAGGCTGACCTGCATGACGGTGACCTGGAGGTAGTAGTCGACGAGCAGCACGGCGGCGGCCACCGTTGCGACGCAGAGCGCGAGCAGACTCCAGACCTTGCGGTCCGCGGGCGCCCACTCGTGGACGGCGGCGACGAGGGCGACGAAGGCCAGCATCAGCACCATCGCCGGATAGATCCAGAGGTAGTCGCCCGGCCACTGCTCGGCGATGACCGCGTCGGTGAACGGGTAAGGGACCTTGTCGGGGAGCGCTGTCAGCGCCAGGGCGAAGCTCACGACGGTCAAGCCGGTGACGATGAGGGCGACGCGCGAGCCGAAGCGACCGGCGGGTGCGACCCGCGCCTCGCCGAGGGAAGTGGTCGAGCGATGCTCCATGCGGCCTGTCCTCTCGGGAACGAAGTCTGCCCGCGGCCGCCCGCGCGGCCGCCCGCGGGCAAGCATGGCACACTCGGCGGGGCGGCGGGGCCCCGCCGCCGCGCCCTGTGCTATCCTCGGCCGCGTGAGCAGCCCGGCCCCAGCCCCGCCCGAGCGCGGCGACTTCATCCGCGAGATCGTCGCCGCCGACCTGCGCGAGGGCCGGCACGAGAGCATCGTCACCCGCTTCCCCCCCGAGCCCAACGGCTACCTCCACATCGGCCACGCCAAGTCGATCTGCCTGAACTTCGGCATAGCCCGGGAGTTCGGCGGCCAGTACAACCTGCGCTTCGACGACACCAACCCGATGAAGGAGGAGCAGCGGTACATCGACGCCATCGAGGCCGACGTCCGCTGGCTGGGCTTCGACTGGGGCGAGCACCTGTACTTCGCCTCCGACTACTTCGAGCAGCTCTACGCGTGGGCCGTGTACCTCGTCAAGGCCGGCAAGGCCTACGTCGACGACCTCAGCGCCGACCAGATCCGCGCGTACCGCGGCACGCTCACCGAGCCCGGCCGGCCGAGCCCGTGGCGCGACCGGCCGGCCGACGAGAGCCTCGACCTCCTCGAGCGCATGCGCGCCGGCGAGTTCCCCGACGGGGCGCGCGTGCTGCGCGCGCGGATCGACATGGCCGCCGGCAACTTCCACCTGCGCGACCCCGTCCTGTACCGCATCCTCCACGCGGAGCACCCGCGGACCGGCGACGCCTGGTGCATCTACCCGAGCTACGACTTCGCGCACGGGCAGTCCGACGCGATCGAGGGCGTCACGCACTCGCTCTGCTCCCTCGAGTTCAAGGACCACCGCCCGCTCTACGACTGGCTCATCGACAATCTGCCGGTGCCCTCGCGCCCGCGGCAGTACGAGTTCGCACGGCTCAACCTCACGCACACCGTGCTCTCCAAGCGCTTCCTCCTGCGCCTCGTCAACGAGGGCCGCGTGCGCGGCTGGGACGACCCGCGCATGCCGACCATCTCGGCCCTGCGCCGGCGCGGATTCCCGGCCGAGGGCATCCGCGACTTCGCGACCCTGGTCGGCGTTGCCAAAGCTGACAACGTCGCCGAGGTCGAGATGCTCGAGCACGCCGTGCGCGGCGTGCTCAACCGCACCGCTCCGCGGCGCTTCGGCGTGCTCGACCCGCTCAAGGTCGTCATCGAGGACTACCCCGAGGGGCAGGTCGAGGAGATGGACGTGCCCAACAACCCGGAGGACCCGGACGCCGGGAGCCGCACGGTGCCGTTCGGCCGCGAGGTGTGGATCGAGCGCGGCGACTTCATGGAGGACCCGCCGCGCAAGTTCTTCCGCCTCGCGCCCGGCCGCGAGGTACGGCTGCGGTCGGCCTACTTCGTCACCTGCCGTGACGTGGTGAAAGACGCGGAGGGCCGGGTCGTCGAGTTGCGTTGCACGCACGACCCGGCCACCCGCGGCGGCGACGCTCCCGACGGCCGCCGCCCCAAGGCCACCCTCCACTGGGTCTCAGCCGCCCACGCCGTGCCGGCCGAGGTGCGGCTCTACGACCACCTCTTCACCAGCCCACACCCCGGGTCGGGCGACCGCGACCCCTTCGACGACCTCAACCCGGACTCGGAGACGGTGCTTCGGGGCTGCTTCGTCGAGCCCTCGCTCGCCGAGCTGCCGGTCGGCGAGACCGTGCAGTTCGAGCGCCTCGGCTACTTCTGCCCCGACCCCGACTCGGCGCCCGGCGCGCTGGTCTTCAACCGCACGCTCACGCTCAGGGACACCTGGGCGAAGCTGCAGGCGCAGGGGCGGCAGGACAAGGCCTGACCCGGCGGACGGCGCGGACGGGCCGCGTACGGTCGACCGCGCCGGCCCGATGCGCCCACACCCTCATCCGGCAGAGCGCCATGCCCGCTGAGCCAAGCGGCGCTACGCTTGAGGGGAACGTCCGTGCCGCGGTACACTCAGATGGCCTTCGGGCAGCGCTGGCGAGTGGCCTAACTGGCAAGGCACCTGACTCTGGATCAGGGGATTGAAGGTTCGAGTCCTTCCTCGCCAGCCACTTCTCCCCCTCCGGCTCCCCTCGCCGTCCGTGGTCTCACCCTCCGCGATCGACCAGCGTGCGGGCGAGCCGCTCGGCCTGGACTCGGATCTCGGGCACGGCCACGACCTCCCAGAGCACGCCCCTCATCATCGA
>JAZBOM010000017.1:0-3384 GCA_036351205.1 Thermoleophilia bacterium
CGTCACACTCCCTGAGTCAGTACACGCGCAGGTAGTGCGACGTCGACCACGTCGCCGCGTGGAGCTTGTCTTCGGGGGCGTAGGCGCGGAGCTTCCAGGTCCCCCGCGAGCCCAGGTAGATCTTCACCCGGTACTTGCTGTAGCTGAGGTAGTCGACGGTCTTGCACCAGACCGCCTTCTTGAGGATCCACTTCCCGGTGGTCGGGTCCTTCTTGTAGCAGTAGAGCTTCACCGCTTCGTTCCAGCCCGGGGAGTGGTGCGGCTTGAGGATGCCTGACACCAGGAAGGTCACGTACTTCTTCACGCTCGTCGGGGCGTCCGGGTTGCCGAGGACGACCTGGGGCCTGACGAGCACATAAGCGCTGGTCGCGCCCGCGTACTCGTCGGTGCCGGCCCAGGTGGCGCGGAACTTCGTCGCCCGCGTGAGGGCCGGCGTCACGAACGTGCCGCCGTCGCTCTCGGTCGAGCCGATGGTCGTCCACGAGGCGCCCCAGTCGACCGACTTCTGGATGTCCACCAGGTAGCCGGCGAGCGGCGCCCCGGCCTCGTCCTTGAGGTTCACCGTGAGCGTCGTCGTGCCCTTGTAGGGGACGATCGTCGCCGCGGCCTTGATCGTCAGCGCGGTGGTCTCCGGCGCCGGCGCCGGGTCGCGGTTGGTGTAGATATCCGTGTAGTTGGTGCCCGCCGGGTCGTAGTTGCGGCCGTCGCGCCAGACCACCGTGTCGCCGGCGATCGCGGGACTGTACTGGTCCGAGTCGGCGCTCGTCACCCAGTCTTCGCTGCCCTGCGCCCAGTCGTGCACCCGGACCTTGAAGCTCACGCCGGCATCGTAGGCGTA
The DNA here is from genome assembly GCA_036351205.1 of Thermoleophilia bacterium. Classification (GTDB taxonomy): domain Bacteria; phylum Actinomycetota; class Thermoleophilia; order UBA2241; family UBA2241; genus UBA2241. The sequence continues at coordinate 839 of JAZBOM010000017.1, forward strand.
GGCGACCTTGTCGCCGCTCGCCGAGAGGGCGTGGAACTCCGCGTACGGCTCGTACGTCGTGGGGATCTCGATCGGGGCGGCGTCGCCCCACCCCATCCGATAGAGCTGAAGCTCGTACTCGCCCGAGCCGTCATCCTCGAACGTGCCCCACACGACCTCGTCGTCGCCGGCGACCAGGGTCGCGCCGTAGATGTCCTCCATGGGGACGCGGTCGTCGTTGGTGTCGAGGTTCGCCAGGAAGAGGTCGCCGCCGCCCTCCCAGGCGACGATGTAGTCGTCCCCGTCGCGGAAGACGTCGGGCGACCGGTCTTCGCGGCCGCTGTCGAGAACGACCACCTCGCCGGTGCTGATGCGGTAGGAGTAGATGTCGAAGCCGTCGCCCCGGGGGTCCTCCCAGACGATGACGTCGTCGCAGACCTTGGGCCGCTGCTGGCCCGCGGGGTCGGTGCAGACGGCGATCTCCTCACCGGTGTCGACATTCTTCGCGTACACGTCGCCGTTGCCGTTGCGCCAGTCGCTCCAGACGACCCAGTCGCCCCAGATGTCGGGGTCGATCTGCTCGTACTCGTCGTCGGTGATCTGGGTCTCCTCGCCGGTGGCGTAGTCGTACATCCAGATGTCACCGTTCCAGCCCGAGGGATCGGCGCGCTGGTCGACCCACACGACCCGGTCGCCGTGGGCCGCGGGCTCGGACTGCGCCCCGTCCTCCGTGCACAGCGGGTAGTCGGCGACGACGACGCCCGGGGCGCTCGACGGGGCGAGCGCCAGCGCCATCAACGCGAGCCCCGCGACGATCACCGCCGCGAGCGCGAGACCCATGCGCCGCCCCAGCCCCGCTGCCACCAGTCCCGCAGCCACTCCTGCACCTTGCCTGTCGCTCACTTCGCGTCTCCCATCTTCGTCGTCGTGCCGGTCCAACGATGCATCGACGGCTCGCCCGGAATCCTTGACGGCGAACCGCCGTGGCGTCGCCTCAGTTCGACTCCGGCGGCGTGTCCTCCTGCAGGCGAACTGCCGCGCACGACCGACGAGGCCGCAGGCCGACGGGTGCTCGCCCGTGCCGTGCCGGTCCGCCTCCACCGATCACGGGCGACTGCGTGTAGGATCGGGGCACTACCGCACGACGTTGGACGAGGAACGCATGACGACCCTTACGCAGTCGATCGCACCGCTCCCCGATCCCGCGGCCGTGGTGCAGCAGTACGGCCGCCTCGTCTCCTCCATCTGCTGGCGCATGACGCGCGACGAGGAGGCGGCCCGGGAGGCGGCTCAGGAGGTGTGGCTGGCGGTCCTCAATGGGCTGCCCGGCTTTCGCGGCGAGTCCGGGCTCTCGACCTGGATCTACAGCATCGCGCGCCGCGTGGTCGGCCGCTACGCGCAGGCGCAACGCACGTACAGCGTGCGCTTCCTGAGCGCGTTCTTCGAGGCCGAGGGGGAGCCCGCACCGCCCGACGTCCCAGACCTCGATCACGACCTCTGGGTGCGCACGATGTGCGACCAGTGCCTCTGCGGGATGCTGCAGTGCCTGGAGCCGGACCCGCGCCTCGCGTACCTGCTGCGCGACGTCGCCGAGCTGAGCTACGACGACGTCGCGGCGGTGCTGGAGATCGAGCCGGACGCCGCGCGCCAGATGGTCTCGCGAGCGCGGCGCAAGCTGAACCGCTTCATGAGCGGGCACTGCGCCCTGGCGAACCCCGGCGGCGCCTGCCGCTGCCGCATGCGCCGCCGCGTGGAGGCGATCGACCTGCCGGCGGAGTACGCCGGCCTGCGCCGCACCGTGCATCGGGTGCGCGTCATCAAGGAGTCCGAAGAGGTGCTGCCGCCCAAGCAGTACTGGCTGGAGTTGTCACAAGCCGGCGCGTAGGGCCACTCATGTCGGTGAGAGCCCTCACCCGAGAGGGCGCCCGCCAGCGAAGAGGAGGCCCGATGGACCCCGCACAGCACATCCGCATCCTGCAGCTGACCTACGCCGCGCAGCTCGCCGACTCGGTGGTGCAGTACGAGAAGGCCGGCGTCCTGGAGCGCGTCGCCGAAGAGCGCCGCGCGATGCGCCTCGCGAACGGCGCGGCGCAGGCCGCCCAGATGGGGATCACGGAGCCGGCGGCGGCGTTCACGACGTCGGCCGAGCTCTTCGGCTGCGCCGACTGGAGTGTCGCCGCCGACGGGCCGGCCTTCACCGCCACGGCACACGCGTGCCTGCTCTGCGCCCTGGCGAAGAAGGCCGGCGGCCCCAGCCCCTGCCGGCTCTACTGCCTCGACCCCATCGAGGGCATGGTCAAGGGCCTCGATGCCGACGTCCGCTTCGACGTCGAGGAGACACTGTACGACGGGGCGCAGTGCCGCGTGCGGGTCGGCCGCTGACGGGCCGCGGGCGCCAGCGGGTAGCCACGCCCAAGGCGCTGCCTCGCCGTTTGAGGGACCTGCTTCGCGGGGCAGGGTGGACAGGGAGCGGCCGGTGGGTGTGGCGTGCCGCAGGACCGAGTCGGGAGGGCGCGATGGGCATCACGGACAGGGTCAAGAAGATGACGTCCCAGGTGGGCGCGGAG
>JAZBOM010000018.1:0-6421 GCA_036351205.1 Thermoleophilia bacterium
GAGGCGGCGATCGAGGCCCAGGAGTTCGAGAAGGCGGCCAACCTGCGCGACAAGGAGCGCAAGCTGAGCCACAAGAAGCTCGAGCTCGAGGACCAGTGGAAGACGAGCGACGAGGGCATGCGGGCCAGCATCGGCGAGGACGAGATCGCCGAGATCGTCAGCATGTGGACCGGCATCCCGGTCGTCAAGATCACCGAGGCCGAGAGCAAGAAGCTCCTGCGCATGGAGGAGGAGCTCCACCAGCGCCTGGTCGGGCAAGACCCGGCGGTGCGCGCCGTCTCGAAGGCGATCCGGCGCGCCCGGGCCGGTCTCAAGGACCCGCGCCGCCCGACGGGCTCGTTCATCTTCCTCGGCCCCTCCGGGGTCGGCAAGACCGAGCTCGCGCGCACGCTGGCCGTCTTCCTCTTCGGTGACGAGGACCACCTCGTCCAGCTCGACATGAGCGAGTACATGGAGAAGCACACGGTCTCGCGGCTCATCGGCTCGCCTCCGGGCTACGTCGGCCACGAGGAGGGCGGCCAGCTCACCGAGGTCGTGCGTCGCCGGCCGTACTCGGTCGTGCTCTTCGACGAGATCGAGAAGGCGCACCCCGACGTCTTCAACATCCTGCTGCAGATCCTCGAGGACGGGCGGCTCACCGACTCGCAGGGGCGCACCGTCGACTTCCGCAACACGATCCTCATCATGACCAGCAACGTCGGCGCCCAGGACATCACCAAGGAGGCGCCGCTCGGTTTCGCGCAGTCGACCAGGGGCCTGAGCTACGAAGACATGAAGGGCCGCATCACCGGCGAGCTCAAGCGCGTCTTCAGGCCCGAGTTCCTCAACCGCGTCGACGAGGTCATCGTCTTCCACAAGCTCGAGCGCGACGAGATCAGCACGATCGTCGACCTCATGGTCGCGCGCCTCCAGCTGCAGCTCACGCCGCAGGGCGTCACCATCCAGCTCACCGACGCCGGTCGCGAGGTGCTGGTCGAGCAGGGCTACGACCCGATGCTGGGGGCACGGCCGCTCCGCCGCGCGATCCAGCGCTACATCGAGGACAAGCTCTCCGACGCGATGCTCGAGCGGCAGTTCGGCGAGGGCACCGTCGTCCTCGTCGACGGCCACGACGGCGACACCGTGCTGACCGTCGACGGCGAGGTCGTCGGGGGCAGCGTCGAGCTGCCCATGGTCGGCCTCGACGAGCCGGTCGCCCAGAGCGTCGGCGGCGGTCCGGTACCGGCGGGCGGCGACGGGCCGCCCGACGCGGGGTCTGCCGGGGCCAGCGCCTGAGCCGGGCCGTGGCCCGGCGCCACACCGTCTTCGTCTGCAGCCAGTGCGGTCGCCGCGAGCCCAAGTGGCTCGGGCACTGCCCCGACTGCGGCGCCTGGGACTCGTTCACCGAAGAAGTGGTCGCCGCGCCGGCGCGGCGCGGCAGCGGCAAGGCGGAGGGCGGCGGCCGTGCGGCCGCCGCCCTCCGCCTTGCCGACGTCACCTCGTCCGCGGTCGCCCGCTTCCCCTCCGGCATCGCCGAGCTCGATCTCGTCCTCGGCGGCGGCCTCGTGCCGGGCTCCCTCGTGCTGCTCGGCGGCGAGCCGGGCATCGGCAAGAGCACCCTGCTGCTGCAGGTCCTCGACGCCGTCGCCGGCGAGCGAGAGGTGCTGCTCGTCTGCGGCGAGGAGTCGCCGGCCCAGGTCAAGATGCGCGCCGAGCGCGTCTGCAGGCGCCCGGAGACGATCGCCGTGCTGGCCGAGACCGAGCTCGAGAGTCTCCTCGCCGCCGTCGACGCCCAGCGCCCGGCACTGGTGGTCGTCGACTCGGTGCAGACGCTCTACAGCGACGCCCTCACCTCGGCGCCCGGCAGCGTGAGCCAGGTGCGCGAGGCGGCCGGGCGCTTCCAGCGGCTCGCCAAGGACACCGGGGTCGCCGTGGTCCTCGTCGGGCACGTCACCAAGGAGGGCGCCCTCGCCGGGCCGCGGGTGCTCGAGCACGTCGTCGACACCGTCCTCCAATTCGAGGGCGACAGGCAGCGTTTCTACCGCACGCTGCGCGCGTCCAAGAACCGCTTCGGCTCGACCGAGGAGCTCGGCGTCTTCGAGATGACCGAGGCCGGCCTGCTGCCGGTCGCCGATCCCGCGAGTCTCTTCGCCGGCGACGGCCGCTCCGCGGCCGGCGCCGCGACGCACGTCGCCGTCGAGGGCAGCCGCTGTCTGCTGGTCGAGGTCCAAGCGCTGGCGAGCCGCAGCGAGCTCGCCGTACCGCGGCGCATCGCCACCGGCTTCGACCGCAACCGGCTGGCGATGATCCTCGCCGTGCTCGCCCGCCACGCCGGGCTCTCGTTGTCCTCGGCCGACATTTTTGCTAATATTGCAGGCGGGATTCGCATCGACGAACCCGCGGCAGACCTGGCCGTCGCGGCCGCCCTCGCCTCGGCCGGCCGCGACACACCACTCCCGCCGCGGGTCGCACTGTTCGGAGAGATCAGCCTGACGGGCGAACTTCGTTCATGCAGCCAGGCCGGGCGACGTGTCGCCGAAGCCGCGAGGTGCGGCTACACGCGGCTCATCGTGCCCGCGGCCGACGCGGCCGCGCACAGGGGCACGAGCGTGCAGGTCGACGGGGCCGCAGACGTACGTGAGGCCCTCCGCCTCGCAGCTGTGGCGGGTCCAGCAGGCACGACAAGCGCCAAGAGCGACGACGGGGGGGTTTGAGCACCGTGTACGAGATCGGCGACAAGGTCGTGTACCCGCACCACGGGGCCGGCAAGATCGTCAAGATCGAGCAGAAGGAAGTGCTCGGTCAGCAGCGCGACTACCTGACGATCAAGATCCTCCACAACGACATGACCGTCATGGTGCCGGTCGAGAACGCCGACCGTGCGGGGCTCCGCCGGGTCGTCGACCGCGACGTCGTCGAGCAGGTCCTCGAGGTCCTGCGCGGCGACCCGACCAAGATGCCCAAGAACTGGAGCCGTCGCTACAAGCACAACCGCGACAAGCTCAAGACCGGCGACATCTTCGAGGTCGCCGAGGTGGTCCGCAACCTGGCCATCCGTCACGCCGACAAGGGACTCTCCACAGGCGAGAAGCAGATGTTCTCCAAGGCCAAGAAGATCCTGGCGAGCGAGCTCATGTACGCCCGCGAGTACAGCGAGGACGAGGCCAACGAGTTCCTCGAGCGCGTCCTCGAGACCGTCCACCCCAGTGGCGCGCCGCTTGCCGAAGACACCCGAGAGCCAGCCCAGATCCTCTGAGACGCCGGCCCCCGGGCGGGGGCGCGGCAGAGGCGTGCTCTCGACCGCCATCCGCGCCGTGCTGGCGCTGCTCGGCGCCGTGGCCGGGTATCAGGTGGCCGACCGCCTGCGCGGCACCGAGGTCCTGCCCGAGTTCAGCGACTTCGAGGCGCTCGTCTTCCTCATCGCCCTGACCGGGGTCGGTCTGGTCGTCGGGTACCTGCTCGGCGCCTTCATCGCCTGGCTCGTCAGTCGCGGCCTCGACCTCGTCGACGAGCGGCTCCTGCGCACGACCGGGCCCGAGGTCGTCGTCGCCGCTGCGGGCGTGCTCATCGGTCTCGCCATCGCCGGCCTGCTCAGCCTGGCGCTTGTCAACATCCCATACGTCGGCCCCTATCTGCCGATCCCCGTCTTCCTGCTCTCCGGGTACTTCGTCGCCCACGTCGCGGTGCGCAAGCACGTCGAGATCCTCAGGATGCTCGGCTTGCGCCGCGGCCTCGAGGCGCTCGAGGGGCGTACGCCGCCCAAGCTTCTCGACTCGAGCGCCATCATCGACGGACGCATCGTCGACGTGATGCGCACCGGGTTCCTCGAGGGCGAGCTCCTCGTGCCGCGCTTCGTCATCGAGGAGCTGCAGCGCCTCGCCGACTCGTCCGACGCCGAGAAGCGGGTCCGCGGCCGGCGAGGGCTCGACTACGTGCGCCGCCTGCAGGACGCCAGCGACCAGGTGCGCGTCGAGGGCACCGACTACGCCGACATCGACGCCGTCGACGCCAAGCTCGTGCGCCTCGGCCGCGATCTCGACGGGCAGGTCCTCAGCACCGACCACACCCTCGCCAAGGTGGCGGCGATCCAGGGCGTGCGCGTGCTCAACGTCAACGATCTCGCCGACGCCGTCAAGGCGGCCGTGCTGCCGGGCGAGCAGATCGAGGTCAAGATCCTGCGCGAGGGCCGCGAGCAGGACCAGGGCGTCGGGTACCTCGACGACGGCACGATGATCGTCGTCGAGGATGCGGCCACCAAGGTCGGCAACCGCGTGCAGGCCGAGGTGACGAGCGTGCTGCAGAGTCCGTCCGGCAAGATGATCTTCTCGCGCCTGGTGCGCTGAGAGAGGAGACGACGTGGCCGACCGTCCGTCCGTGCAGCCCGTGTGGGTGATCGTCGCCGCCGCCGGCGAGAGCCGGCGTATGGGGCTCCCCGACGGGGAGTCCAAGCAGTTCCTCCTGCTCGGCGGTGAGCCCGTGCTGTGCCACTCGGTGCGGCGCCTGCTCGCGATCCCGCAGGTCGCCGGTCTCGTCGTCGTCCTTCACCCGTCGCACACCGTGCGCTTCGCGAGCCAGCTCTTCGGTCTCGACGACGGCACGCCGCTGCTGCTCGCGGAGGGCGGCCGCGAGCGCGCCGACTCGGTGCGCGCCGGGCTCCTCGAGGTGCCGGCCGACGCCGAGGTGATCGCCGTCCACGACGGGGCCCGGCCGCTCTTCTCGCGCCACGTCTTCGAGGACTGCGTGCGCGCCCTCGACGGCGCCGACGGCGCCATACCTGCGATCGAGGTCAGCGACACGCTCAAGCGCAGTGACGAGCGTCGCGCCGTGGTCGACACGGTCGACCGCCGCGCGCTCTGGGCGGCGCAGACGCCGCAGCTGTTCCGCGCCGCGGCCCTGCGCGACGTGTACGCGCGCCCCGACACCGGGGGCGCGACCGACGACGCCGCCCTGCTCGAGCGGGCCGGTCACCGCGTCGTCGTCGTCCCGTCCACGCCGGCCAACGTCAAGATCACGACGCCGCAGGACCTCCCGCTCGCGGGGGCGCTGCTCTCGTGGGAGGTCGAGGCCGACGTTTAGGGTCGGCCAGGGCGTCGACGCCCACCGCTTCGCGGCGGGTCGCCCCTTGGTGCTGGCGGGCGTCGACGTCCCCCATCCCGAGGGGCTCGCCGGCCACTCCGACGCCGACGTCGCCGCCCACGCGGTGATGGACGCCCTCCTGGGCGCCGCCGGGCTCGGCGACATCGGCCAGCTGTTCCCCGACGACGACGAGGCCTATCGCGGCGCCGACAGTATCGCCCTGCTCGCCCAGGTGGGACGGCGTGTGGCGGCCGCGGGCTGGCAGGTCGTCAACGTCGACTTGACGGTGGTCTGCGAGGCGCCGCGTCTCGCCCCGCTGCGCGGAGCCATGGCAGCGCGGCTCGCGGGGGCCCTCAGCGTCGCGCCGGAGGCCGTCGGGGTCAAGGCGACGACGACCGAGGGGATGGGGTTCGCGGGGCGTGGCGAGGGGATCGTCGCGCTGGCGGTCTGCCTGCTGACGGACGAGGGATAGCGCCGCAGGCGCTCCAGCGCGGCCGGCGGTCGGCGCGCTCGGGGCCCGGAGCCGTGCGGAGTCGCGGGCCGGTCGGAGACGGGCCCCGATCAGGCCCGGCGCCGGTCAGCTCTTGTCGTCGCCGGCCTCGTCGCCCTTGTCGAGGCGCGCCGCGTCGGAGCCTTCGAGCTCCTTGTCTTCGGTGTCCTCGTTGAGGCCCTTCTTGAAGCCGCGGATGCTCTGCCCCATGGACTTGCCGAGCTTGGGCAGACGGCTGGCCCCGAACAGGAGCACGAGGATCCCCAGGATGATCAGGAGTTCGGTCGGGCCGAGGTTGGGCATGTCACTCTTCTCTCTGGTCGGTGTCGCCCGCCGCCCGCCGGCACGGCGGGCGGCCAGGTCCTGACAGGGAGACTGTACGGTAGCCCGCGAGCGCAATCAACACGGTCGCCGCGGGTGCTCCCGCGCTCCCGGCGTGCCCCATGGCCGCGGGGCCCTGCGACGACCGCGGGCGATGGTCCGGCCGGTGCCCGGCGCGGGCTGCGGGCTGCCCCGCGGCGACCGGGCTCGCGGCTCGCAACAGACCCCTCCGCACGCGGCTAGTAGTGCCGCAGCGTGTCGAGTCGCGCGGCGATGAAGCGCGCCAGGTCGGCGGCGTCGTCGAGGCCGAAGCGGTGCTCGTGCGGCAGGTCGGTGTCGGTGACGAGCGCCAGCGCCTCGCCCGGGGCGCACAGCGGCTCGCGGTGCCCGGCGGCGGCGCGGAACACCTCGATGCGGTGTGGCGCCGAGCGCTTGTACCCCTCGGCGAGCAGCAGGTCGAAGCCGCCGAAGTAGCGCCGCGCCACCGTCGTCAGCGGGAGCTCCTCGTCGAGACGGGCGACGAAGGCGAAGCGCTCGGGCGAGCTGATGGCGTAC
>JAZBOM010000019.1:0-2078 GCA_036351205.1 Thermoleophilia bacterium
CAAGAAGTTCAAGGTCCTCGCCATCGAGCGCGCCTGACGGCTCCGCTCGTGGACGAGCACAGCGAGCACGGCGACGTCTTCGCGGAGCGCCGCGAGAAGCTCGCCGCCTGGCGGGCCGCCGGCGCCGCCTACCCCACGCAGTACCAGCCGCGCGACGAGATCGGCGCGCTGCGCGAGGCCTACGACGGCCTCGAGTCCGGCCAGGACTCGGGCGAGGTGCGCCGGGTCGCGGGGCGCGTCATGGCGCGTCGCGTGCACGGCAAGGTCTCCTTCGTCGTCCTCAAGGACGCCTCGGGCGAGTTGCAGCTCTTCGCCCAGCTCGACGCCCTCGGCGACGAGCGCTACGCGGCGCTCGAGCACGTCGACCTGGGCGACCACGTCGGCGCCGAGGGCACGGTCATGCGCACGCGGCGCGGCGAGCTCTCGCTCCGCGTCACCTCGTGGCAGCTCCTCAGCAAGTCGCTGCGCCCGCTGCCCGAGAAGTTCCACGGCCTGACCGACGTCGAGCTGCGCTACCGCAAGCGCTACCTCGACACCACCGTCAACGACGAGTCGCGCGAGGTCTTCGTGCAGCGCGCGACGATCATCCGCACGATCCGCGAGTTCCTCGACGGGCGCGGCTTCGTCGAGGTCGAGACGCCGGTGCTGCAGCCGCTCTACGGCGGCGCCATGGCGCGCCCCTTCGTCACCCACCACAACGAGCTCAAGCGCGACCTCTACCTGCGCATCGCCACCGAGCTCTACCTCAAGCGCTGCATCGTCGGCGGCATCGACCGCGTCTACGAGATCGGCAAGGACTTCCGCAACGAGGGCGTCAGCTACAAGCACAACCCCGAGTTCACGATGCTCGAGACCTACGAGGCCTACGTCGACTACAACCACGTCATGACGATGGTCGAGGACATGCTGGTCGCCGCCGCCGAGGCGGTCGGCCACCTGAAGGTCGGGTTCCGCGGCCACGAGATCGACCTCACGCCGCCGTGGCCGCGCCTCACCATGCGCGAGGCCATCCGCGAGAAGTCGGGCATCGACATCGGCGCCGAAGACGCGCGCACGGTCGCCGACCTGCAGGCGAGGATCAGGGAGGCGGGGCTCGCGGAGAAGGTCCCCCTCGCCCCGACCTGGGGCACCCAGGTCGACGAGCTCTTCAGCGAGATGGTCGAGCCCGACCTCATCCAGCCCGTGTTCATCACCGAGCACCCGCTCGAGACCAGCCCGTTCGCCAAGAAGTGCCCGCACGACCCGCGCTTCGTCGAGCGCTTCGAGGGCTTCATCGCCGGCATGGAGACGAGCAACGCCTTCAGCGAGCTCAACGACCCCGACGACCAGCGGGCGCGCTTCATGCAGCACGTCGGCGACTTCGAGGCCGGCGACGAAGAGGCCCACCAGCTCGACGAGGATTTCCTCGAGGCGATGGAGTACGGCATGCCGCCCACCGGCGGCATGGGCATGGGCATCGACCGCGTGGTCATGATCCTCACCGGCGCGGCGTCGATCCGCGACGTCATCCTCTTCCCGGCGCTCCGCGGCTAGCCGCGGCCGCGGCACCCGGTCCCCCGCGCTCTCTCCGGCGGTCGTGTGGCGCACGGCGCACGCGTCGCAGCGTGCCGTCGCACGTTCCCCGTCGCCCTCGCGTCGCCGGCACGCGGCTCGCCGCGTGTTCTACCCAGAGGCGCGAGCGTCAGGCTACGCCGGGTTGGAGGCGTTCCCCTGGTGCGTGTCGAATCTCGCAGCCAACGACGGTGCGGCTCGATGGGCCGCGCCGCTGCGTGACGAGGCCTGCGAGGAGGGACGACGGCGATGGGGATGACATGAGCGCGGTCGCGGGATTCCTGCGCGGAGGCGCGGTCGCGAGATTCCTGCACGGCGGCGCGGTCGATCAGGCGGAGATCGCGCGCGTCCGGGAGGTGCTCTTGTTCGAGCAGCCGGAGCGCGGCCGCAAGCTCACGCGCTTCTTCTCGCTGCTGATCCTGGCCGCCGCCATCTCGACCTACGGCCTGCTCGCCGACTCCGTCGCGACCGTCATCGGGGCGATGATCGTCGCGCCGCTCATGCTGCCGATCATGGGGCTGGCCTTC
>JAZBOM010000020.1:0-2906 GCA_036351205.1 Thermoleophilia bacterium
ACCGTGTGCGGCGCGACGCCGAGCCGCCGGGCGGCACGTTGCACGTTCAGGTACATGATCGCCTCTCCGCTCGTCGCCTGTCAGGTAAGTTCAAGTTCTCGTACCGAGGACTGTCAAGTAGGTTCAGGAATAAGTCCTGCAAAAAGGTCAGTTCTCGTGGAGAATGGTGAGTAAGCAAAGTGGCCTTCTTTCAAGTTCTCAACAGCAGGAGGGCCCGCAGAGGGAGTGGAGCATGCGCGTTCTTCAACTCGGTGTAGGTTCGGTGGGCGAAGTGACGGCACGCACGGTGGCCGCGGTGCCCGAGGTCGCCGCGGTCGTACTCGCCGACATCGACGAAGCGCGGCCGCGAGCGGTGGCCGCCAAATTGCCGCCGGGCAAGGCGGAGACGCTACAGCTCGACGTGCACGACAAGGAAGCGCTCGTCAAGGCGCTCTCGGGCGTCGACCTCGTGATCAACGGCCTCATCCCCGAGGTGAACCTCGACGTGATGGCGGCGTGCCTCGAGGCCGGCACCCACTACCTCGACATGGCCGCCGCCGGCCCGCGCGACGTCGTCGGCACGGCCGACGTCGACGAGGAGTTGGCGCTCTCGGGCGAGTTCAAGAAGGCCGGCCTCACCGGCCTCTGCTTCTTCGGCATCGACCCCGGGGCCAGCGACGTGTTCGCGCGCGCCCTCTACGACCAGTTCGACACCGTCGAGCGCCTCACGGTGCTCGACGGCGACGCCTCGAGCGCCGAGGGCGTCGACTACGCGCCGAGCTTCTCCCCGACCACCATGGTCGAGGAGTGCCTGATCCTCCCCCCGGCCGCCTTCGAGGACGGCAGGAAGATCCGCCGGACGTCGCTCTCGAAGAAGTTCGACTTCACCTTCCCCGAGCCCGTGGGCACGCTGACGGTGTGGAACGTCGACCACGAGGAGTCGCAGCTGATGCCGCTCTTCCTCGCCGACAAGGGCCTGCGCAACGCCGACTTCTTCATCGCTCTCGACGACGACTGGGCCAACCTGCTCCTGGCCTGGCGCAAGCTGGGCTTCGCCCACAACAAGGAGATCGAGTTCGGAGGGGCGCGCTTCCGGCCGCTCGACCTGCTGGTGTCCCGCCTGCCGAAGTCGGTCGACCTCATCGGCAAGATGCACGGCGCCGTGTGCGTCGGCACGCTCGCCGAGGGCACCATCGGCGGCAAGCGCACCCGGCGCTTCATGTACCAGATCACCTCGCACGACGAGGCCTTCGAGCAGCACGGCGTTCAGGGCACGGGCTGGCAGACCGGGGTACCGGCGGCCTGTGGCGCCATCATGCTGGTGCGCGGCCTGGTGCCGGGTCACGGGGTCTACGCCCCCGAGCAGATCGACCCGGCGCCCTTCCTCGCGCTGATGACCGAGCACGGCACGCCCTGGGGGGTCGTCGACCTGCCGGCGGCCGAGGAGCTGCCCATCTGACAGGACGGAGGCCCGCCGGCGGGCCTGACCCACGGTGCGGGCGGCGCCCCGGGGAGGTACGCCGCCCGCGGCCGTCCCGCTAGCGGGTGACCACCACGGCCCGTCCGTCGGCGCGAGGGTCGCTCGCCGCGTCGATGCTCCCGTCGGCGCCGAGGAGGATGTACTGCGCGTGGCCGGCGAGGTCGTCGACCTCGTCGCCGGCCACGAGCGGGAGTCCGCTGCGCGCCAGAGCCGCACGCGCGGCCCGCGGGACGCGGCCCTCGTGCCAGACGCTCAGCGCCGGGTCCCCGGTGTAGTCGACGTCGACCGTCCAGCGCGGCGCGGCCAGGGCGAGCTCTGCCGGCTCGTCGCGGCCCAACAGCCGGCTGAGCATCTGGGTGTGGATCTGCGGCTGGGCCCAGCCGCCCATCGTGCCGGCGACCACCCGCAGACGGCCGCCGCGGCGCACCAGGAGCGGCATCAGCGAGTGTGCCGGCCGCACCCCGGGGCGCAGCAGGTTCGCCGATCCAGGCTCGAGCGAGAACCCGGCGCCGCGGTCGTGGCAGATGATCCCCGTTGAGGGCTCGAGCACCCCGGAGCCGAAGCCGTCGAAGAGGCTCTCGATGACGGCGACGGCGTACCCCTCGTCGTCGGCGGCGACCAGGGCGACGGTATCGCCGTCGGGGCGCGTCGCGGCCGAGCCGGGTACGGGGCCGCCGTCGGCGCGCGCCGCCGCGTCGCGCAGCGTGGCGCTCGGCTCCTCTGCGCGCGCCGCGGCCACGGCCGCGGCCAGCTCCTCGGCGCGCCCCGCGCCGTAGAGATCGTCGACCGCGGCCGCCCCGGCCCGCGGGTCGCCGAGTCGGCGGCGCCGGTCCTCGATCACGTGGGCGAACAGGCGGGCGAGGGTGCCGGCCTCCGCCCCGAGTGGATCGATCCAGTCGCCCAGCCGGTGCAAGGCGGCGAGCACCTCGAGCAAAGCGAACCCCTGAGAATTGGGCGCTGTGGTGAGGAACTCGTGCCCCAGCGCCTCGAGACGCAGCGGCGACGTCACCTCGGTCTCGTGGGCGACGAGGTCGGCCGGCGCGAGCAGACCACCGCGCGCGCCGAGGCCGGCGCAGAAGCGCTCGCCGATCTCGCCACGGTAGAAGACGCGCGCACCCTCGGCCGCGACCCTCCCCAGCGTGGTGGCCAGCGCCGGCTGGCGCAGGGTCTCGCCCTCGGCCAACGCGCTCCCATCGGGGAAGAAGACGGCGGCCATGCCCGGGTCGGCCGCCCATCCGCCGTCGTCGGCGGCCAGGCTCTCGGCCAGGTCGCGGGCGGCGGGGACGCCTTCGGCCGCGAGGCGAATTGCGGCCTCGAGCGCCCGCGCCCACGGCAGGCGCGCCCCACAGGCGTGCAAGGACTCCCAGGCGGCCATGACGCCGGGGACCGTCGCCGCCTCGGGGCGCCGGTGCGGCATCACGCAGAAGCGCCGCCGCAGTGCACCGGC
>JAZBOM010000021.1:0-4859 GCA_036351205.1 Thermoleophilia bacterium
CGAGGGCTGCGGGTGGGGCTGCTCGACGTCGACATCCATGGGCCGAGCATCCCGAAGCTGCTGCACGTGGAGCACCAGCGGCCCGAGCCGTCCCCCGACGGCGGCATCGCCCCGATCACGTTCGACATGGGCATCAAGGTGATGTCGATCGCCTTCTTCCTGCCGCACTCCGACGAGGCCGTCATCTGGCGCGGGCCGCGCAAGTACTCAGCCATCGAGCAACTGCTGGCCGAGACCGACTGGGGCGAGCTCGACGTGCTCGTCGTGGACGCCCCGCCGGGCACCGGCGACGAGCCGCTCGCCGTTGCCCAGCTGATCCCTCGAGCCGACGGCGCGATCGTCGTCACCACGCCGCAGGACCTGGCGGTCATCGACGTGCGCAAGTCCATCACCTTCTGCCGGGCGCTCGACCTCCCAGTGCTCGGCGTCATCGAGAACATGAGCGGGCTGGTCTGTCCGCACTGCGGCGAGACGGTCGAGGTCTTCGCCGGCAGCGGCGGCGAGGCCCTTGCGCGCGACATGGGCGTTCCCTTCCTCGGGCGCATCCCGATCGATCCGGCCGTCGCGCGCTCCGGCGACGCCGGGCGTCCGTACCTGCTCTCCTCGACCGACGCCCCGGTCGCCGAGGCGTTCCGCGCCGCCGTCGCGCCGTTGCTCGACCTCGACGCCGACCGGGAAGCAGTCCCCTCATCCTGAGAGGTCGTTGTATGGACTCCCCCGTGCCGCATACTCGTTACGCCTTCGGCCCCGTGCCGTCGCGGCGCCTCGGTCGCTCGCTCGGCGTCGACCTCGTGCCGCCCAAGACCTGCACGTTCGACTGCGTCTACTGCCAACTCGGGCGCACGACTGACTTGACGGTCGAACGCGCCTGCCGGGCACCGGTCGACGACGTGCTCGCCGACGTCGCGCGCCGGCTCGCGGCCGAGCCGGACTACCTGACGGTCTCCGGCTCCGGCGAGCCGACCCTGCACTCCGAGGTCGGCGCGGTGATCCGTGGTCTCCACGAGCTCAGCGACGTGCCGGTCGCCGTGCTCACCAACGGGTCGCTGCTGTACCTGCCTGAGGTGCGGCGCGCGCTGCGCGCCGCCGACCGCGTGATCCCGTCCCTCGACGTGCCCGACGAGGCGCTGTTCAGGGCGGTCAACCGGCCGCACCCGGCGCTCACCTTCGACGGCCTCGTCGAGGGGCTGGTGCGCTTCCGCGACGAGTACGACGGGGTGCTGGCCCTGGAGGTCCTCCTGCTCGGCGGCGTCACCGACAGCGTCGACGTCGTCACCCGGCTGGTGCCGCTGGTCGAGCGCCTCGCGCCCGACGTCGTGCAGCTCGGCACGGTGATCCGCCCTCCGGCCGAGGCCGGGGTCCGGGCCGTGTCGCCGGAGGTGCTGCACGAGAGGGCGGCGCTCCTCCCCGGGGTCGTCGAGGTGACCGTCGATGTCGCGCCTCCGCCGGTGGACGCGCCGCTCGCGGCGGCCGCCGCCGACGCGGTCGAGCTCGTGGCGCGTCGGCCGTGCACGGTGGACGACGTCGCCGCCGGCCTCGGGATCCATCCGGGTGAGGCGCTGAAGCTTCTGCGAGCACTGAGCCTCGAGGGTCGTGTCGAGACGCGAAGAGAGGGGCAGCGCACCTACTACGTCGCCGCCCGTACCGATGAGAAGACCGGAGGTACCGTGTCATGAAGATCGTGGTGAGTGCCACCGACAACAGTATCGAAGCGCCGATGGACCAGCGGTTCGGCCGGGCGCCGTGGTTCGTGCTCGTGGACAGTGAGACCGGCGAGTGGTCGGCCCATGCCAACCCCGCCGTGGAGTCGGGTCATGGAGCGGGGATCGAGGCCAGCCGTGCCGTCGCGGGGCTCGGGGCCGAGGCCATCGTCACCGGCGACGTGGGCCCGAACGCCCACCGCACCCTGCAGGCGGCGGGCATCCCCGTGTACAGCGCCCGCGGCGCGACGGTGCGCGCCGCCGTGACGGCGTTGGGTCAAGGCTCGCTTCCCCAGCTCATGGGGCCCTCGACGGCCGGCCACAGCGGCGGCGGTGCCCCCGCAGGCGGTGGCGGCGCCGGTCGCGGCGGCGGCATGGGTGGCGGCGCCGGCCGCGGCGGCGGCATGGGTGGCGGCGCCGGCCGTGGTGGCGGCGACCGCCCCGGCGGCGGCCCCGGACGCTGAGGATCCGGGCGACCACGGCACACGAGAGGATGAGTACGATGACACCTCAGGAGTGTACAGACGGACGGCCGCGCAGGCGCCGCGCCCGCGACGGGCGCGGCGGCGGGCGCGGCGCAGGTCGCGGCGGAGGTGACGGGCGAGGCCGGGGCACGTCGGTCGCCCGCGGCGCGGCGGCGAGCGTTGCCGCCTTCGTTGCCAAGGACGTGCTCGACCCCGACGGGCTCGTGCGCCCCATGCTGCGCGGCGCTGCCGAGCGGCTGCAGAACTCCCCTTCGCACCTGCTGTGTCGCGCCGGCGCCCGCTACCTCGAGCTCGACCCTCACCCGGTCGAGGTCATCGAGCCGGTGTCCGCTGCGATGCCGGAGAGCGGACGGACCGACGCCGAACGCGCCTCCCTGCCCGCGTACGAAGACGAGACGGCGGAGTCAGGCGCTGCGGCCGATGCACGGATCGCGGCAGACACCGAAGCGGAGGCAGACGCCGGGGCGCAGGCAGACGCCGACGCGGTCCGGGAGGCTGGATCCGGCGCCCCGACGGTCGCAGAGCAGGAGACGCCGCCGGCTTGACGCCGGCGGCGCCTCCCGGTCGACGGTCCGGACGGCCGCTGCTACCATCCACGTGAGCATATGCCTGCTACCTACTGACCGAAGGATCCACGTGCCCCGACGCCCGATACAACGGCTCGTGACGGGTCTGCCGCCGGCCGATCTCTTCAAGCCGGCCGGCGTCCCCATGCGACAGCTCGAGACCGTCGAGCTCGCCATCGACGAGCTCGAGGCCATGAGGCTCGTCGACCACGAAGGGCTCAGCCACGAGGAGGCCGCGCACTACCTCGGCGTCTCCCGTCAGACCGCGGGGCGCGTCGTCGAGAGCGCCCGGCGCAAGGTCGCCGACGCGCTGCTCGGCGGCAAGGCGCTGGCCATCGGCGGCGGCGCCTACCGCGTGGCCGCCGCCGCGCGGTGCTGCAACGACTGCGGCGCGCGCTGGGCGGTGGGCGACGACGACACGGCCGACGGCGAGCGCTGCCCGTCGTGCGGCTCGACACAGGTCGGCGTCTGCCGCGGCTTCGGGCCGGGTCACGGCCACGGTCGCGGGCGGATGCAGGGCGGTGGCGGCCACGGGGCGGCACACGGTGGCCGAGGGGGCCGCCCTCCCGGCGACGGCCGGCCGACATGACGGGCGCCCGGGGCTCATCCCCGGGTCGCCGATCGGATCCACAGCGAACAGTGAGAACGGAGCAGAAGATGCAGACTGAACCCAGCGCCACCACGAAGACCGTGCGGGTCGCGGTCCCCTCGATCAGTCCCGGCGGGCTCGAGGCCACCCGGGCCGAGCACTTCGGCCGCGCCGAGTGCTTCACCGTGGTCGAGATCGCCGACGGCGAGATCGTCGGGACCGAGGTCGTCACCAACCCGCCGCACGTCGAGGGTGGCTGCATGGCGCCCGTCCTGCTGCTCGCCGAGCACTGCGTCGACGCCCTCGTGGTGAGCGGCATCGGCGGTCGTCCGCTGGCCGGCTTCCGCCAGGTCGGTATCCAGGTCCACGCCGGCGTCGGCGACGACGTGGCGACGGCGGCCCGCGCGTTCGCCGCCGGCCAGTCGCAGCCGCTCGGGCCCGAGCACGCCTGCCAGCACTGAGGCGCGTGCCGGTCGCGCACGGCGCCCTCGGAGGCGCCGGCCCGTCGGCAGTCTGACCGGTCGACGGGTGACGCCTGAGCGGGGGGGCGCGGCACGATCGCTCGAGAGCCCGAGGGGCCGGGGCCGCTGTGCGGCCCCGGCCCCTCGGGCATCCTGCCTGCTCGGCCGTGCGGGAGCTGCGCCCTCAGACGCGCACGTCGCGGCGCTCGAAGGTGACGAAGGCCACGGCCACGGCCACTACCGTCACGCCGAGCAGCGCGGCCGCGTGTGCGGGCCGCACCCCGAGGCGCATCGGTTCGGCGCCGCCGTAGTAGTAGAAGAGCGAGGCGTAGCGCAGCGGCTCGAGCCGTTCGATGAGAGGGGCCAGGACGTTCAGCAGGTAGGCGACCGCGGCGAGGCCGGCGCCGGCGGTGACGGCGAGCGCCCGCCGCCCCGTAGCCGCGCCGGCGGCGAAGGCGACCGTGGCGACAGCGGCGACGAGCAGCCCGAGGTTGACGTGAGCCTCGATCAGCTGTGCGGCGGTGAGCTCCATGTCCGTGGCGAGCGACCCGAGGGCCAGCGCGCCGAGGTGGACGGCGGTGACCACCGCGATCCCCGTGAGGAGGACGCCGAGCTTCTGCGCGACCAGCCTCGTGCGCGAGACGGGGTACGCGAGCAGAAGGCTCAGGCTGCCGCCCTCCTCCTCCCCCGCGATCTGCGCCGCGGCCAGACCGATGGCGAAGACCAGCAGCAGGAGCGGGGTCATGAGCGAGAACAGCTCCGCATCGAGGAAGGTCATGGGCTGGGAGAAGTCGGTCGACTCGCCCATGAACGCGTTCCTCACCGCCTCCGGCATGCTCTCGACGTAGCTCTGCATGTCTGCCGCGCTCTCGCGGATGCTCGGGAAGAGGAAGGCCAGGAGAAGCGCGTACGCGGCCAGCGCCAGCGACCAGAAGAGCAGAGCGCGCCGCTGGTCGCGCAGTCCCTTGAAGAAGGCGTCACGCAGCATCGCCGGCACCTCCGTCGTAGTAGGTGAGGAAGAGGTCTTCGAGGTCGGGCTCGTGACTGGTGAGCGCCAC
>JAZBOM010000022.1:0-8093 GCA_036351205.1 Thermoleophilia bacterium
GCCGCAAGCCAGGCGCCGAGCCCTCCGGCGCCGGCCGCACCGGCGACCGCGAAGGCGACGGCCAGCGCGGCGGCCGCGGCGGCCGCGGCCAGCAGGGCGCGGCGCGAGCCGGCCCCCGGAGCCGCCGCGGCGCTCTCGGCGGCGCGCACCTCGGCGCGCGTCTCCCGCAGCCGCACGAGCAGGTCCTCGCGAGCCTCGATCTCGGCCAGCGGCGCCGGGAGCGGCTCGGGCAGCCGCGAGGCGCGCTGCTCGCGCTCGGCCGCGAGCTCGGCGGCGCGCTGTGCCGCGGCCGTCTCGGCGCGTCGCGCCTCGGCTTCGGCTTCGGCGCAGGCGGACAGCCGTCGCTGCCACCGGCGGATGTCGTCACGCCCGACGATCGACGGGTCGACGGCGCGGACCTGCTCCTCGGCCCAGCCCGGCCCGAGCTCGTCGAGCGTCGTCAGGACGGCACGCTCGGCCTGCTCGGCCGCGCGCCGGGTCTCGTCGCGGCGCTGCAGGCGCTCATGCCGCACCCCCAACCCCTCGGCCAGGGCGCGGAGCGTCGTGACCGTCTCGGCGCCGACGACCGGCTGGGCCGCGAGCTCGAGCTCGGCCTCGCGGGCCTCGTGCCACCGCGGCCACAGCTCGCCGAGAGCAGCGAGGCGCGCCCGCGCGAGGCGCTCGTCGGCCGACCGCCGGCGGTGCTGCTCGGCGACCTCGAGCGCCCGCCGCTCCTCGGTGACGCGCTCGCCGTACGCGGCCGCCTCGCCGACGGCAGCCGCAAGCTCGGCCCGGCGCAGCTCGAGGTCGCGCAGCAGGTCGTTGACGAGCGCCTTGCCCGTCGTGCCCTTGAGCAGCTCGTCGAGCTGCTTGCCGAGCTGCCGGCTGACCTCACGTGCCGAGCGGCCGGCCCCGACGACACCGGCGCTGAAGATGTGCTGCCTGACGCCTTCCTCGGTCAGGGAGGCGAACGATTGCAGCTCGCTGAGACCGAAGGCGAAGACGGACCGGAAGAGGCCGGCGTCGGCGTGCCCGAGCAGACCCGCGAGCACGTTCTCCCCCACCTCCTCGCCGCCCGGGCCGATCAGACGATGCCCCTTGTCGTCTCTGTAGCGCCACAGCTCGTAGCGCTGCCCGCCGTCGAGCAGCGTGACACGCCCGCCGTGACGGCCGCCGGCGACGGGGTCGTACTGAGGCAGAGCGGTCGTGCGCTTGGGGAACCCGAAGAGCACGTAGCGGAGAAAGGTGAGGTGCGTGCTCTTGCCGGCCTCATTGGCGCCGAGCAGCACGGTGAGACCCGGGGAGAGCCCGCCGACCTCGAGGTCGCGAAGGGCGCCGAAGCCGTCGATCCACCAGCCCTCCACGCGCACGACGCGCACCGGCGCCGGAGTGTCGAAGACCGGAGCGCCGTCGGCGGCGGGGTCGGCGCACCCGCGGGAGTCGGCGGCGGGGTCGGCGCACCCGCGGGAGTCGCCGGCGTCGCGGGCGCCGGTCACGCCTGCCCCTGCTCGAGCAGGTCGAGAGCGCGCGCCTCGGCGCGCCGCAGGACCTCGAGCTCGGCCTCGCCACCCTCGAGCTCGGCCACCCAGCGCGCGGCGCGCCCCCGCTGCAGCGGCTCGTCGAGCTCGCGCAGCAGGGCCGCACGACGCTCGCCGTCGGCGCGGAGCCCGTCGGCGAGCGCCAGCAGCTCGGCCGAGAAGTCGCCGCGCCGGCGGACCTCGTCGTGGTCGAGCGGGGAGAGCGTCTCGTCGCGGAGCGACTCGAGCCAGAGGAAGGGCGAGGCGCCGCGCCACTCCTCACGGAGGTCGTCGAGGAGATCGGCGACCGCTCGCGGCCCGCGCAGCACGGCGTGGGCCGGACCGCGGCCGCGCAGGCGGAGCCGGACGAGCAGACCGCGGCCGGTGTGCTCGGCGCGCAGGGCGTCGGCGGTCTCGAGCAGCGCGGCGCGCAGCGCCGCGACGTCGTCGAGACCGCCCACGTCGACCTCGCCGTGCACGAAGCGCACCGTGTCGGTGGCGACGAAACGGACCTCGCGCACGGCCGCGCCGGCGACCTCGACCACGAGCGCCCCCTTGGCCCCACTCTCGGCCGGCTTGGGACTGCGGCCCTGAGTATCGCCGGGGTACATGACCCAGGGATCGCGGCTCACCTCGTGCCGACGATGGATGTGCCCCAGGGCCCAGTAGTCGAGCCGCGCCGCGCGGAGGTCGGCCAGCGAGCACGGCGCGTAGGCGGCGTGCTCGGGGTCGGACCCGACGTTGGCGTGCAGCACGCCGACGTGTAGCCCGGGCGCCTCGCCGCGGGCGAAGCGCAGGGCGAGGTTGTCGCTCGTCTCGCGACGTGCGTAGCTCACGCCGTGGACCACCGCCGCCACCTCACCGCCGATCTCGACGGGGACGCTCTCGACCCTAGCCGACCCGAAGACGTGGACGCGGTCGGGCCAGGCCTCGATCGCCGACCAGCCCGTGAGCGGGTCGTGGTTGCCGTGGGCGACGAACGTGCGCACGCCGTGTTCACCGAGGCGCTCCAGCGCGCGACGGAGGCGCAGCTGGGCACGGACGCCCCGCTCGGCGCCGTCGTACACGTCGCCGGCGAGCACGAGAAAGGCGGCGCCTTCGTCGAGCGTGAGGGCCACCAGGCGGTCGAGCGCCTCGAGCGAGGCCTCGCGGAGCGCGTCGCCGACCTCGGGGGCGGCCTTGGCGACGCCCTCGAACGGCGTGTCGAGGTGGAGGTCGGCGGCGTGCACGAAGCGGAAGTCGGTCATGACCCCGCTATCTTACGGGACGACCCCGGACGGAGGAACGCGGCCGTCCTTCGCCGGAGTGGCTGCGGTACGGCCTGACGCCGAAGCGGGACGGCGCCCGGCCGCGCGTCAACACCGCGGTGTGCATCATCCGCCCCGAGCGGGAAGAGTCTGGGTGTCGCAGGCGACGAGAGGGAGATGTCCGATGCGGGTCGGGCAGAGGGACGTTCGCACGCTGCGCCCCGAGACGGGGGTCGGCAGCCGGCGCACCGTGGCGGCGAAGGCGCTGCTCGTCATCGCTCTGGTGCTCTTCACCATCCTCTGGCTGCTGCTCGCCCCCGGCACCGCGGCAGCACTCTGACGCCGGCACCGCGGCAGCACTCTGACGCCGGCACCGCGGCAGCACTCTGACGCCGCGCCGTCGCCGGCGCTCTGACGCCGGCGCTGCGCCGTCGCCGGCGCTCCGTTCGGTCGGCTTCGGGCGCGCAGCGGCTGTGACCCGAGGCGGCTGAGGCTCGGTCGGCCGGAACGATACCCGGGGCTGCCGCTCACGCACGCGTCGCGCGACTCTCAAGCGTGGCCGCCGCACGGCCGATGAACTGTGGGATGTCGACTCGAGGCGGGCCGCCCACAACGTCGCCGACCGACCTGCTCGCGCTGGTGCGCGAAGTGACGGCCGCGCTCGCCTCCGCCCAGGATCTCGACGAGACCCTGCGCCTCATCGCCAGGCTCACCGCCCAGTCCCTGGGCGCATGGGAGTGCGACCTCTACGAGTACATCCCCGCGACGCGCTGCCTGGTGGCGACCGCGACCTGGGCCGTGGAGCCCACCCCGTACGACGAAGAGTGGCTGGGTGACACGATCCCCGTCGACGAGCTGCCCGACTTCCGCAACGCCCTCGAGACGGACACGCCGATCGAGCTTCACGTCGACGACGCCGGCCTCGACCCGCGCATCGCCGCGATCATGGAGCGCTGGGGCGAGAAGAGCTGGCTGCTGGTGCCCCTGGAGTTCGGCGGCCGGCCCATCGGCGTCGCCGAGGTGGTCGAGCAGCGCGGCGTCCACCACTTCACCGACGAGGAGAAGGAGATCGCGACGACGCTGGCGGTGCCGGCGGCGATCGCGATCCACAACGCCCGCCTGCGGCGGCGGACCGCCGAGCAGAACCGCTACCTGGCCTCGCTGGTCGACTCGAGCCGCACGATCAACGCGACCGTCGACCTCGACGAGGTGCTGCGCCGGGTGACGCGCGAGGCCTGCGAAGCGCTCGAGGCCTCGCGCGCCGCCGTCTACACGTACGACGCCGCCGAGGACGCGATCGTCTACCAGGCGCTCCACGAGAGGGGCCCTGATGCCGGCGGCACCGACGGCGCGCTGGGGTGCGCCTATCGCCTCGACGACTACCCGGGCGAGCGGGCGATCCTCGACGCGCCCACCATGGTGATCGAGCACGCCGACGACCCCACGCTGCCGCCCGACCGGCACCAGAGCTTGTCCACCTACGGCGAGACCACCGTCCTCAGCGTGCCGCTTCGCCACCAGGGGGAAGCCTTGGGGATCCTGCGCGTCTACGAGTCGACGGACCGGCGTGAGTTCGGCGAGCTCGAGCTGCAGTTCGCCGCCGGCCTCGGCGAGCTCGCCGGGGCGGCGATCCACAACGCGGCCGCCTATCGCCGGCAGGAGGCGCGCAACCGCCAGCTGAGCGCCTTGCTCGAGGCGAGCACGGTGATGGCCTCGAGCGTCGTCCTCGAGGAGGTCCTCGGCCACCTGGCCGAGCGCGCCGCGGTCGCCCTGGGCGCGGCGCAGTGCCTGATCTACGAGCACGACGCCGAGAAGTCGTGTCTCGTGTCGCGCTCCTTCTACGCCGCGAACGACGCCCTGACGAAGAAGTACGCGGGCACCCTCGGCACCCCGTACCCGTTGAGCGACTACCCGAGCGACAGGCACATCCTCGCCCGGGGTGAGATCGTCGTCGAGCACAGCTCGGACGCGAGGCTGGGCGACGACGTCCGCGACTCGATGGCGGAGTGGGGCGAGAAGACCTGCCTCACCGTGCCCCTCGTGTTCCACGGAGCCGCGCTCGGGCTCATGGAGGTCATCGAGACGGAGCGCGAGCGCCGCTTCAGGGCCGACGAGATCGAGCTCGCCCGCGGGCTGGCGGAGCAAGCGGCGGTCGCGCTGCACAACGCCGCCCTCTTCCGCCAGCGCCGCGAGCACGAGGAGCGCCTCGTCGCCATCCTGCAGATCAGCCAGGGCATCGCCGCCTCGCTCGACGCCGCCGCCGTGATCGACCTGGTCAGCGAGGGGATCGTCGACCTCTTCCCCCGCGAGACCACGACCGCCGAGATCATGCTGGCGGCCGCCGACGAACGGTTCTGCCCCGCCGCCCTGCGGCTGAGCGGCATGGCCGAGACGCCGTCGGCGACGACGGCGGCGGACGATCTCGTCGCCCGCGCCCTGGAACGCCTCGCCCCCTTGCAGGAGCCGTGGGACTACGGGCGCCGGCTCGTCGTCCCGCTGATCCTGCAGCACCGCGCCGAGGGCTACCTCGATGTGCGCTGTGCGCTGTCGCGCCACATCAGCGAGGACGAGATCCAGCTCGTGCAGATCCTCATCAACCAGGCCGCCGTCGCCCTCGAGAACGCCGCCAACTTCGCCCGCCTCGAGACCACCTACCTGGAGACCGTCACGGCACTCGCCGCGGCCATGGAGGCCAAGGACCACTACACGGCCGACCACGCCCAGATGCTGGCCAAGATGGCCGTTTCCGTGGGCCGCCGCCTCGGGCTCGGGGAGTCGGAGCTGCGCGACCTGCAGTACGCCAGCGTCCTGCACGACATCGGCAAGATCGGCATCCCCGGCAGCATCCTCAACAAGCCCGAGAAGCTCACCGACGAGGAGTTCAGGGTGATGGCCGAGCACACGGTCATCGGCGAGCGCATCATCTCGCGCATCGAGTACCTGGCGCCGATCGCCCGCGTGATCCGCGCCGCCCACGAGCGCTTCGACGGGCGCGGCTACCCGGACGGGCTCGTCGGCGACGAGATCCCCCAGCTCGCCCGCATCGTCTTCGTGTGCGACGCCTTCCACGCCATGACCTCCGAGCGGCCGTATCGCAAGGCCATGCCCGAGCAGTGGGCCCTCGAAGAGCTGCGCCGCAACGCCGGCGGCCAGTTCGACCCCGGCGTGGTCGCGGCCTTCTGCGAGGTGTGGCCGGGGTTCGAGGACGCCGACGTCGAGCCGCGCACCGCACCGTTGCGGGCATAGCCCCCGACACCGCGGGCCCCCGTTTCCCGGCCCGGCGGCCCGTCCACCGGCGACGCGCGCCGCACCGGCCGCGGTCGCCCCCGGCTTCAGGCGTAACCCAGGCGGGCAACGAGCATCAAGGGCCGGCGGCCGGCGACCGATGGACTCTGTGATGGACAGCGCATCCCTCACGGTCGAGCGAACCTGCCGGCGGCCGGCCCCAGCGGCGGCCGCGATCACGGGCAGGCCTGCGGGTTGCGTTGCCGAATCTGACTACTTAGGCTTGCGCACAACAGTCGGGGGGGCTGTTCTACGTTCGTTCAGCCTTTCCATGGACACCGCCGGACGGTCGTGGCGTGCTTCGTCGCGACGAACGACCACAGGGAGGCGCCCATGAAGAAGGCCCTCGTCATCCTGCTGCTCTCACTCACCTTCGGGCTGGTGCTGTCGCCTGCTGTGGCGCAGGCGCTCACACCCACGCTCGGTGAGGCCAGGGTCATCGCCGCCATCAACGCCGAGCGGACGAAGCGCGGGCTCGTCCCGGTGAAGTTCAACGGCAAGCTCACGGCGGCGGCCAGGTACCACTCGCCCGACATGGCCAGGCGCAACCTGCTGACCCACCGCTCGTCAAACGGCTGGTACACGGGTCAGCGGCTCCGCGCCTTCGGGTACACGTCGGTCAACTGCACGTACTACAAGATCGGCGAGAACGTGGGCCGCGGGTACAAGGGCACCATCTGGAGGACGCCCGAGGGCATGGTGTGCCTGTGGATGGGGTCCGACGCACACCGGGCGGTGATCCTGACCGGCTCCTTCCGCGACATCGGCGTCGGGATCCGCTGGAACTCGAACTACACGTGGCGCTACTTCACCGCCGACTTCGGGCGGCGCGTCTACTGACCGCCCGGCGCATCGAGCGAGAGAGTCGAAACGGCGCCCCGCCCCTCGACGAGGGGCGGGGCGCCGTTTCTCGCGCCACCAGCGGCCGCTCTCGCCGGGATCGGGCCGGCGCGCGACACCGCTCGGCGGCGAGGGCGTGCGAATCGGAACCGCGCGTGGCAGTGAGCGGCCGCGGCGCCTGCCGCCCCGCTCCGCGCTACTCTACGACGACCGTCATCGTCGGGCTGACGCCGGAGATCATCTGGTCGCCGGCCGGGACCGCGACGCGGAACGCGTGCGTGCCGGGCTCGGCGACCCAGTCCATGGCGTACAGCCCGTCGGCGCCGATCGTCGACTCGACGAGCGTCTCCCAGCCGACGCCGTCGGCGTAGCGCTGCAGGCGGATGAGGCTCCCCACCCTGGTCAGCGGGAGCACGGTCCCGGAGAAGGTCACCGTCTCGCCCACCAGGGGGGCGGGCGGCGCGTACTCGGCCGTGACCAGCGGGCGCACCTCGATCGTCGTCTTCGGCGAGCGCGACTTACCGTAGATGAACCGGTAGACCGTCGTGCGGCCGGGCTTGCCGAGGAGCGAGTAGTCCACGCAGGTGCCGCTCCTGGTGACCCCGTCGTAGACGAAGTTGAAGGTCTTGCGCAGCGTCCGGTCGGCCCGCACGAGGGTCGTCTTCCATACGCCGTCGCGGTAGTACTCGAGGGTGATGCGCTTGTCGGCGCCGATGCTCGGGTAGCTGCGGCCCTCGAGCAGGATGCGGTCGCCGTACGTGATCCTGACCTCGTCATCGACCGACGGCGAGATGCTCATGCTGCGCAGCCAGAACCAGGAGTCGCGCAGGCCGAGCTTGTTGCGCAGCGTCCACCCCGAGGCCGCCGAGGCGATGTGCGCCGTGGTGCCGTCGGTGCCCAGCACGTAGGCGAGCTTGACGCGCGGGGAGACGCCCTTCTCGGCGATGATGACGGCGCGCAGCGTCCCCTGGACGAGCGAGCCGAGTTTGTCGGTCATGGTGGTCGTCGACCAGCGGTACGGCGCGTCGGCCCAGATGTGGTAGGGCGAATAGTAGTCGTAGGGGTCCTTCACGCCCTTGAGGTAGGCGACCGGGCTGCCGCCCCAGACGTTCTCGATGTTCTCGGTGTGACCGCCGGACGTGGAGGAGAAGTAGGCCACGATGGGCGTGCCGTTGTAGGTCGGGACGACGCCGGCGGTGACGGAGACGGCGAGATTGGTGGCCGC
>JAZBOM010000023.1:0-3501 GCA_036351205.1 Thermoleophilia bacterium
CCCCGGCGCCGGCGTGTGGCCCCAGAGGTTGATCCAGTCGATGTGAGCGATGACGTCGAAGCAGCCGCACCGGGCCGCGCCGCGCACGACCTCGTAGTAGCGGCGGAAGAGCGCCGCGGGGTCTTGCCAGCGAGGGCCGTCGCGCTGGTCGGGGTCGTCGAACTCGAAGCCGTCGACCTCGTGCACGCCGCCGATCACGTAGTCGAAGTGATGCTCGGCGAGGAAGGCGCGGAGCTGGGCCTCGTGCTCGGGGACGTAGTCCGCTTCGAGGCCCAGCAGCACCGTGATATCGCCGTGCCGCCTCGCCGCCTCCCGGATCTCGCGCACATAGTCACCGACGCGCGCGGGGGGGAGGTTCCACTCGGTCTGCTCCACGGGCGAGAAGTGATCGGCGATGCCGATCTCGGAGAGGCCGAGGGAGACTGCGCGTTCGACGCACTCCTCGACGCTCCCATCCCCATCGGAGAACGTCGTGTGGACGTGGTAGTCGCCGGGCAGGCCCGCGGCCTGCCCGGAGCCCTCCGCGTGCTCCCGAGGAGCGGGGATCGGTGCGGTAATCCCGGTCATACGGCCAGTCTACCCGTCTTCGCTGGACGCCCGGGGAGTCGTGCGGATGGCCACAGGCGCCCGAGGGCTCTCGTGCGCTCCACCCCGAACGGCGGACGGGCCGGCGGTGCTTTCGCACCGCCGGCCCGTCCAGACGCGAAAGAGACGGCGCTCTTTCGAGGGTCTAGCTGTGGATCACAACCCGCCGAAGGCGAGGTTGAAAGACCGCACTCGTCAGACCACGGTATTACATCATCCCCGGAGGCATGCCGCCGCCCGGCATACCGCCGCCGGCGCCTTCCTTCTCGGGCTTGTCGGCCACGATGCACTCGGTGGTGAGGATGTTCTTGGCGATCGAGGCCGCGTTCTGCAGGGCGGAGCGGGTGACCATGGCGGGGTCGATGATGCCGGCCTTGACCATGTCCTCGTACTCGCCGGTCTCGGCGTTGAGGCCCTCGCCCTTGGCGAGATGCTTCACTTTGTCGACCACGACCGAGCCCTCGAGACCGGCGTTCTCGGCGATCTGACGGAGGGGCTCCTCGAGGGCGCGGGCGACGATCTGCTTGCCCGTGCGGTAGTCGACGTCGTCGGACTTCTTGTCGACCTTGACGGCCGCCACGGCGTTGACGAGCACGACGCCGCCGCCCGGCACGATGCCCTCCTCGAGGGCGGCGCGCGTGGCGTTGAGGGCGTCCTCGACGCGGTGCTTGGTCTCCTTCATCTCGACCTCGGTCGCCGCGCCGACCTTGATGACGGCGACGCCGCCGGCCAGCTTGGCGAGACGCTCCTGGAGCTTCTCGCGGTCGAAGTCGGAGTCGGTGTTCTCGATCTCGCTCTTGATCTGCTTGATGCGGCCCTTGATCTTCTCGCTGTCGCCGGCGCCGTCGACGATCGTCGTGTCGTCCTTGCCGACGACGACCTTGCGCGCCTTGCCGAGCTGCGTGACCTGGGTGTTCTCGAGCTTGAGGCCCATCTCCTCGGTGATGACCTCACCGCCGGTCAGGATGGCGATGTCCTCGAGCATGCGCTTGCGACGGTCGCCGAACCCCGGCGCCTTGACGGCGACGACGGTGAAGGTGCCGCGCAGCTTGTTGACGACGATGGTCGCGAGGGCCTCGCCCTCGACGTCCTCGGCGACGATGAGCAGCGGGCGGCCGGTCTGGACGACCTTCTCGAGCACGGGGAGCAGGTCCTGGACCGCGCCGACCTTCTGGTTGGCGATCAGGATGTACGGATCCTCGAGCACGGCCTCCATGCGCTCGGGGTCGGTCACCATGTACGGCGAGAGATAGCCCTTGTCGAACTGCATGCCCTCGGTGAACTCGAGGTCGAGCCCGAAGGTGTTGGACTCCTCGACGTTGACGACGCCGTCCTTGCCGACCTTCTCGATGGCGTCGGCGATGACGTCGCCGACGGCGCGGTCACGCGCCGAGATGGTGGCGACGCGGGCGATGTCCTCTTTGCCGTTGATGTCCTGTGACTGCTTCTGGATCGCGGCCACGGCCTCGTCGACACCGGACTCGATGCCGCGCTTGACGGCCATCGGGTTGGCGCCGGCGGCCACGACGCGCAGGCCCTCACGGACGATGGCCTGGGCGAGCAGGGTCGCCGTGGTGGTGCCGTCGCCGGCGATGTCGTTGGTCTTGGTCGCGACTTCCTTGACCAGCTGGGCGCCCTGGTTCTCGAAGACGTCCTCGAGCTCGATCTCGCGGGCGATGGTCACGCCGTCGTTGGTGATCGTCGGCGCGCCGAACTTCTTGTCGAGCACCACATAACGGCCCTTCGGGCCGAGGGTGATCTTGACGGCGTCGGCAAGCGCGTTCACGCCGCGCTCCAGCGAGCGGCGGGCGTCGTCGTGATACTTCAGTTCCTTAGCCACGCTACGTCAGCCTCCTCTCTACTTGACGACTACGGCCAGGATCTCGCTGGCGCGCAGGATCAACAGTTCGTCGCCGTCCTTGGTCTTGTACTCGGTGCCCGAGTACTTGCCGTAGACGACCTTGTCACCCTTCTTGACGTCGACGGGAATCCTCTTCTCGCCTTCGTCGTCCCACTTGCCGTCGCCCACGGCGACGACCTCGCCCATCATCGGCTTCTCCTTCGCCGTGTCGGGCAGGACGATGCCGCTCGCCGTCTTCTCCTCTTCCTTGACCGCCTTGATGATCACGCGGTCTTCAAGCGGCTTGAGCTTCATGCAACCCTCCTTCGTGTGAATTCTGGCACTCTCAGAACGAGAGTGCTACGTGCTCCGGGCCAGAGATGTTATGGCCTTCACGGCGCGGTGTCAAACACGCCGGCCGTGGTGCGGAGCTTCGCCGTCCACGATACCAAAAGACCTGCACATGGACACTTTATCGCGTCGGCGACGCGCACGGCGCCTGAGCTTGGCAGTCATCACCAGCGTCTGCCGGGCCTGCAGGGCCGCCACGCCGCCGCTGCGCGGCGGCCCCGCGGCCCGTAGAATGCGCGCCATGAGAGTGCTGCTGCAGCGGGTGTCGCGAGCGTCCGTGACGGTCGACGGCGGACGCGTGGCCGAGATCGGCGCCGGGTTCGTCGCCCTGGTCGGCGTCGGTCACGGCGACGCGGCGGCCGAGGCCGGCCGCCTGGCCGCGAAGACCGCGAAGCTGCGTGTCTTCGAGGACGGCGCCGGGCTCATGAACCTCGCCCTCGGCGAGGTCGGCGGCGCCGTCCTCGCGGTCTCGCAGTTCACGCTCTACGCCGACACCCGCAAGGGCAACCGGCCGAGCTTCACCGATGCGGCGCCGCCGGAGCAGGGCGAGGCCGTCTACGAGGCCTACGTCGCGGCGCTGCGCGCCGCGGGAGTGCGGGTCGAGACCGGCGTGTTCGGCGCCCACATGGAGGTCGAGCTGGTGAACGACGGCCCCGTCACGATCATGCTCGAGGCATAGCCCGCAGCCCGAGACGGCGTGCAGGCAGGAGCGTACTGGCGGGTCC
>JAZBOM010000024.1:0-15040 GCA_036351205.1 Thermoleophilia bacterium
CCCCGGGCATCATCGGTGAGCAGGGCAGCCGGCGGCAACAGCGGCGCGAGGTCGTCGAGGCGGTACCGCCGGTGCCCGCCCGGGCTCCGGTGGGTCGGGATGCGCCCGGCGTCGGTCCACCGCCGTACGGTGTTCGCGCTCACGCCGAGCAGGCCGGCCACGTCCTGGACTCGCAGCCAGCCCGCGGGGTGCCGATGAAGGTCTGTCGCCTGAGTGCCCACGTAGGCCCTCTATCGGGCTGCCGGAGCCTGAACTTGACGAAAACCTCCCAGCGCAGACGGCGGCGCACGTGTCAGTGGCGCCGCCATGACGTAGGATGCGGCCAACGTAGAACGGGCGTTCAACAAGGAGGACGCGGTGGAACGCAAGGGTCGTGTGGAGGGAAAGGTGGCCCTGGTCACCGGGGTGGCGAAGACCGACAGCATCGGCTTCGCGACGGCGCGCGTGCTCGCCCGCGAGGGCGCGATGCTGGCGCTGGTCGACATCTCGGAGAAGGTGCACGAGTGCGCCGAGTCGCTGCGGGCCGAGGGTGCAACGGTCTCGTCGCACACGGCGGACCTCATCCAGATGGCCCAGGTGCAGGCTGCGGTCGCCGAGATCCTGACCTGCTACGGGCGCATCGACATCCTCGTCAACAACGCCGGCATGGTCATCTTCGGGCAGGAGGAGGACTTCACCGCCTTCCAGGACCTCTCCGAGGCCTCGTGGGACTTCGGCATCGCCATCAACCTGAAGACGCAGTTCAACGTGACGCGCTGCGTGGTGCCCGGCATGATCGAGCGCGGGTACGGTCGTATCGTCAACGTGTCGTCGGTCACCGGGCCGGTCGTGGCCAACCCGGAGGAGGCCGCGTACTGCGCCGCCAAGGCGGGCGTGCTCGGCATGACGCGCGGCCTCGCGCTCGACGTCGCCAAGCACGGCGTCACGGTGAACGCCGTGGGCCCGGGCTGGATCGCGACGGGCTCGCAGGCCGAGGGCGAAGACGTCGGCGGCCTCAACACGCCGCTGGGGCGCTCGGCGCGCCCCGAGGAGGTCGCGACGGTGATCGGCTTCCTCGCCTCCGACGACGCAAGCTACATGACCGGGCAGCTGGTCGTGGTCGACGGCGGCAACACGATCCAGGAGTACAAGGGCCCGAGCGAGCTCTACTACTGAGAGGTGCCGACGGGGGGCCGAGTGCGGCCCGGAGGAGGACTCATGGCGCGGATCGACTACCTCTTCATCTTCCGCTCAGACGGCTGTGACGCGGGCGTGCACCGTCACGAGATGGACACGCCGGACGGCGTCGCGACCGTGGTCGGCGTGCCCACCGTCGACGAGGCGTGCCGGGTCGCCGCCCGGGCGCGCGACGAAGGCACGGCCGACTTCATCGAGCTGTGCGGCGACTTCGGCGAGGACGGGTGCCGCCGGGTCATCGCCGCGGTCGGCGGCGCGCTCCCGGTGGGCTACGTCACCTACTTCCCCGAGGAAGGCGAGAAGGTCGACCGGCTGTTCGCCGGGGCCTGAACCGGCGGGCCGGCGGCCGGCTCGGCGAACGGCTCCGAGGCCGCGCGGGGGCCGGCCGGCGCCGACGTGCCGCGGCGGAGCCGCGCGGCGTCAGGCGTCGCCGGCGAGCCAGTCGCGCAGGCTCTGCTCGACGGCCTCGCGCCCGGCGCCGACACGCCCGCGGAAGCGCACGGGCCGCGTGCGCACCGCCTCCATCTGGGGCGGCATCGTGACGCCGGGCGCCAGCTCGAGCACCCGGTCGAGCAGGGCGAAGGCGTCGTCGACGCCGGCCAGCGGGCCGCCCGGGGCGACGCCGGTGAGGCCGCGCACGACATCGGCGGCGAACTTGCTCCAGTGTGCGGTGCTGACGACGAGCACGGGAGCCTCGCCGCCGAGCCGCGCGGCCGTCTCCCAGGCCACGGCGGTGTGCGGGTCGAGGAGGTAGCCGTGCTCCGCGTGGACGGCGCCGATGGTGCGCAGGCAGGTCTCGTCGTCGACCCAGTCGCCGGTCAGCAGCTCCTGCAGCCGCGCCTTCGTCTCGCGGTCGACGGCGAAGCGGCGCCGTTCGCGCAGGTCGTGCATCCAGCCCGCGACCGCGTGGGGGTCGCCGGCGAGGTCGTGGAGCAGGCGCTCGAGGTTGGAGGAGACGAGGATGTCCATGGAGGGCGACGGCGTCTTCACCAGCGGCCGCGCCGAGATGTCGTAGACGCCGCTGGCGATGAAGTCGGCGAGCACGGCGTTGGTGTTGCTCGCGCAGAGCAGGCGCCCGATCGGCACGCCCATGCGCTTCGCGTAGTAGGCGGCGAGGATGTTGCCGAAGTTGCCCGTCGGCACGCACACGTCGAGCGGCGCGCCGGCGGCCAGCGCGCCGGCCGCGACGAGGTCGGCGTAGGCGCTGACGTAGTAGACGATCTGCGGCAGCAGGCGCCCCCAGTTGATCGAGTTGGCGGAGGAGAGGGCGAGGCCGCGGTGCGCGCCGAGCTCGGCGGCGAACGCCTCGTCGTCGAACACCGCCTTGACCGCCGACTGGCAGGCGTCGAAGTCGCCGTCGAGGGCGAGGACGGTGAGGTTGTCGCCCGGCTGGGTCGTCATCTGGCGCTGCTGGAGGGCCGACACCCCGGCGTCGGGGTAGAAGACGGCGATGCGGGTGTGGCCGCGGTCGGCGAAGCCGTTCAGCGCGGCCACACCCGTGTCGCCGGAGGTCGCCACGAGGATCAGGAAGTCGAACGTGGTGCGGCCGTCGGCGTGGGCCTGCTCGA
This sequence comes from Thermoleophilia bacterium, assembly GCA_036351205.1. Classification (GTDB taxonomy): domain Bacteria; phylum Actinomycetota; class Thermoleophilia; order UBA2241; family UBA2241; genus UBA2241. The sequence goes on from JAZBOM010000024.1 coordinate 2,745, forward strand.
GGGCCTGCGAGAAGAACAGCGGCATGCACTGCAGGGCCATGTCCTTGAAGGCGAGGGTGGGCCCGTGCCAGAGCTCGAGGACGAAGCGGCCGGGGGCGACCTCGCGCACCGGGGCGACGGCCGGGTCGTCGAAGTTGGGGCCGTAGGCGGCGTCGGCGATCGCGGTGATGCGGGCGGCGTCGACGTCGAGGCCGAAAGCCTCGAACACGGCCGCCGCCCGCCGCCCGTACGGCAGCGCCGCGAGGCCGACGACCTGCTCGAGGGTGAAGGCCGGGAGGCGCTCGGGGACGAACAGCCCGCCGCCCGGCGCGATGCCCTCGAGGAGCACGTCGGTGAAGGCGCGCGGCTGCGCGCTGCGTCCCCGGGTGTCGCGATAGGCGGTCACGTCCCGGGGATTCTAACGCGTCGCCGCGTCCGGTATCCTCGGCGCGATTCCCTCGTCGTGGTCGAGGGTGTAAGCTCGCCAAACATTGAAGGACCGTTCAGGATTCGCGCCTACGCCGCGTGAGGGCCGCGACCAGGGGGAGCGCATGACGCACGACATGAGCGGTACGACCGTCGTCATCACCGGGGCCGGCGGGGGTGTGGGCAGCGCCGCGGCGCGGCGCTTCGCCGCCGCCGGCGCGACGCTGGTCCTCGGCGACCTCGACGGCGTGCGGCTCGAGGAGCTGGCCGGCGAGCTCGCGGCGGTCACCACGGTGCATGCGGTGGTCTGCGACGTGAGCTCGGTCGTCGACGTCGAGAACCTGATGGCCGAGGCGGTCGAGACCGGCGGCGGCATCGACGCGCTCGTCAACACGGCGGGGCTCTGGGTCGAAGGGCCGAGCGAGAGCATGACCGAGGCCGACTGGGACCGCGTCGTCGACGTGAACCTCAAGGGCACGTTCTTCTGCTGCAGCCGTGCGCTGCCCGAGCTCAAGAAGCGGCAGGGCTGCATCGTCAACCTGAGCTCGGACTGCGGGCTCGTGGGGACGCCGGAGACGGCGATCTACACGGCGTCCAAGGGCGGCGTGAGCCTGCTCACCAAGGCGCTCGCCCTCGAGGTCGCCGCCGACCTCGTGCGCGTCAACGCCGTCTGCCCCGCCGACATCATGACGCCGATGCTGCAGTACCAGGCCGACACGTACGGCGGCGGCGACCCGGAGGGCTACTTCCGCCGCCTCCTCAGCGGCTATCCGCAGGGCGCGAAGGCGCGCTTCATCACCCCCGAGGAGGTCGCCGAGCTGATCTTCTACCTCGCCTCGCCGGCCGCGGCGCCGATCACCGGCGCCAACATCTCGATCGACTTCGGCACCTCGGCCGGGTACGGCTACGACTGACGACGTGCGGCGCCCGCGGCCGATGCGGCGAGCGCCCCGCGCTGTGACACGACACACCGGGAGACACGCCGACCACGAAAGGAGAGGCTGACCCCTGATGGCAGACAAGCCCTTCATCCACCCGTACATCCCCAACGCGGTGCCGGCCACCAAGGAGGCCATGCTGCGCGAGCTGGGGCTGGGCAGCGTCGAGGAGATCTACGCCGAGATCCCCGACCGCCTGCGCTTCAAGGGGCGGCTCGACATCCCCGAGCCGATCCTCGCCGAGCGCGACCTCCGCAAGCACGTCATGGGGCTCCTCGACAGGAACACCTCGGCGGTCGACTACCTCAACTTCTGCGGCGCGGGCTGCTGGCAGCACCACGTGCCGTCCATCGTCGACGAGGTCATCAACCGGGCCGAGTTCGTCAGCGCCTACTGCGGCGGTGACTACTCCGACCTCGGCAAGTACCTGAGCCGCTTCGAGTTCAACAGCATGCTCGCCGAGCTCCTCGACTTCGACGCCGTCGCCAACCCGATCTACGACTGGGGCGACGTCGCCGGGCGCTCGTTCCGCATGGCCCGGCGCATCACCGGCCGCGACACGGTGCTCGTGCCGGCGCACATCAGCCCTATGCGCCTCATGGAGATCCGCACCCTCTGCCAGCCGGAGTCCATGCCCACGAGCACGAAGATCCGCTTCTACGAGTGGGACCGCGAGACCGGCATGGTCGACCTCGACGACCTGCGCGCCAAGGTCGACGACAGCCACGCCGCCGTCTACTGGGAGAGCCCGGGCTACCTGGGGACGATCGAGGCGCACGGCGCCGAGATCGTCAAGATCGCCCACGAGCACGGCGCGCTCGCCATCGCCGGCGTCGACCCGATCACGCTCGGCGTGCTCACCCCGCCCGGCGCCCTGGGCGCCGACATCGCCTGCGGCGATATCCAGGCCCTCGGCATGCACATGCACGCCGGCGCCGGCTGCTCGGGCTTCATCGCCTTCCGCGACGACGACCCCGTCTTCGCCCAGGAGTGCCCGCTCGAGCTCTACACGGTCATGGAGACGAAGACCCCCGGCCAGTACGCCGTCGGCGAGGCCATCGCCGAGCGCACCTCGTACGGCTCGCGCGACCAGGGCGTCGACTGGGTCGGCACGGCGTCGGGCCTGTGGACGATCGCCGCCGCCGTCTACATGGCGGTCATGGGCCCGCAAGGCTTCAAGGAGCTCGGCGAGACCTGCATCGCGCGCTCGCACTACGCGGCCAAGCTGCTCGGCGAGGTCCCCGGTGTCGAGGTCAAGCTCTCGCCGCACTTCTTCAAGGAGTTCGTCGTGAGTCTCGACGGCACGGGCAAGAGCGTCGCCGACGTCAACAGGAGGCTCCTCGAGCACCAGATCTTCGGCGGCAAGGACCTCTCGGCCGAGTTCCCCGAGCTCGGCCAGAGCGCTCTCTACTGCGTCACCGAATACCACGACCAGGCCGACATCGAGAGGTTGGTCTCGGCCGTCAAGGAGGTGACGGCATGAGCGAGACGCCTCAGGAGAAGGTCGCCCGCCTCGCCCGTCTGCGCCGCGACGGCGGCATGCTGCGCGACTACCGCGCGCCGCGCTGGGACGAACCGTTCATCATGGAGCAGGGCACGCCCGGCGAGCGGGGCATCCTCGTGCCGCTCGCCGAGGACGAGGTCACCGAGGCGGTCGGTGCGGCCGCGGACTACATCCCCGAGGGGATGGCCCGCGCGGCCGCCCCCGAGCTGCCCGAGATGGCGCAGTACCAGGTCATGCGCCACTACCTCCGCTACGCGCAGATGACCCTCGGCATGGACTTCGGGAGCGACATCAGCGAGGGCACCTGCACGATGAAGTACAGCCCCAAGCTGCACGAGGAACTGGTGCGCTACCACCGCGCCGCCGACCTGCACCCGTGGCAGGACGAGGACACCCTGCAGGGGCTGCTCGAGATCGTCTACGAGACGGGGCAGTACCTCAAAGAGATCTCCGGGATGGACGGCTTCACCCTGCAGCCGGGCGGCGGCTCCCACGCCGTGTTCACCAACGCCTGCGTGATGCGCCGCTACTTCGAGGCCAAGGGCGAGCTCGGCCAGCGCGACGAGATGATCACGACGATCTTCTCGCACCCCTGCGACGCGGCGACCCCGAAAGTCGCCGGGTTCAAGGTCATCACCGTCATGCCCGACGAGAACGGCTACCCCGACCTCGAGGCCTTCAAGGCGGCGGTGAGCGAGCGCACCGTCGGGTGCATGATCACCAACCCCGAGGACACCGGCATCTACAACCCGCAGATCGACAAGTACGTCGAGGTGCTGCACGACGCCGGCGCGCTGGCCTTCACCGACCAGGCCAACGCCAACGGCATCCTCGGCATCGCGCGGGCGCGCGACGCCGGGTTCGACGCCTGCCACTTCAACCTGCACAAGACCTTCTCCAGCCCGCACGGCTGCGAGGGTCCGGCGAGCGGGGCCTACATGGTGACCGACAAGCTGGCGCCCTACCTGCCGGTGCCCGTCGTCACCAAGGTGGGCGAGAGGTACCACCTCGACTACGACCGGCCGGAGAGCATCGGCCGGGTGCGCGGGTTCCTCGGCAACTGGCTCTGCGTGATCCGTGCCTACGCCTGGATCCGCAACATGGGCCCCGACGGGCTCCGCGAGGTCGCCGAGATCAGCGTGCTGAACAACAACTACCTCGACAACCTGCTCCTCGCGGTGAAGGGCGTGAGCCGGCCGTACGCCGAGGGTCACCGGCGACTCGACCAGGTGCGCTACAGCCTCGAGCAGCTGAAGGAGGACACCGGCGTCGGCACCGAGGCGGTGCGCGACCGTCAGGTCGACTTCGGCATCCAGAGCAACTGGATGAGCCACCACCCGTGGGTGGTCCCCGAGCCCTTCACGCCCGAGCCCTGCGAGACGTACAGCAGGGACGACCTCGACGAGTGGGCGGCGGTCATCAAGAAGGTCAGCGACGAGGCCTACGACGACCCGGACGTGGTGCGCGAGGCGCCGCACGCCCAGCCCATCGACCAGATGCGGCGCACCGAGGCCATGGAGGACCCGGAGCAGTGGGCCTTCACATGGCGCGCCTACAAGAAGAAGGTCCTCGGCCGGCAAGGGCCGGCTTGAGCCAGCGGACGAAGCAGCGAGGGCCGGCGCCGCCGCAGCGGCGCCGGCCCGACTCCGGCCGCTCCGGCTTCTGGCGGTGGCTCGAGTACTCCACGGCGTGGTTCGGCGTAGCGGTGCTCGTGCTCTCCTTCGTCGTGCTCGCCTTCCCTGCAGCGCTCAGCGCGCGCGACGTGCTCTCCGGCAAACAGACGAGCTCGGGGGCGATCTTCGAGCTCGTGGTGTTCCTCGCTGCCGAGACGGTCGTCGTCTTGATGATCGTGCTCAGCGCGTACGCCGCCGCGCCGCAGCGGATCCGGCTCGAACCGGCGACCGTGCGTCTGCTCGGCACGCTCTCCTTCGGCGGCATGTTCTTCCTCATCCTCCTCGTGCTGCGCGGCGAGCTTTACGCGGCGGTGCCGATCATCGTGTACTTCCTGCGCATCCGTCGCAGCCTCGCCGACGAGTTGCCGGTGTTCGCCGGCGGCCGGCTGCAGCCGCAGCGCAAGGAGCCGCGGCGCGACGACGTGGTCAGGCGGCCGCCGCGCAGCTGGGACGAGCCCGGTGGCCGCCCCAGGGCGAAGGCCGGCGGGACCACGGCGAAGGCCGGGTCGGGCCCGGCGACCGGGTCCGGCCGGCGGCGCGGCAAGAAGGGCCGCCGGCCCGGCGCCGGCGGCAACCGGCCGAAGGGCCGTTGAGCCCCGTGTCGAGCCCGGGGGCGACCGGAGGCGGCACGACGCGCCTGCTGCGCACGGCCGGCGTCGCCGTCGTCACGGCGACGGCCTTCTACCTGGCCGTGCAGACCGTGTCGCTGCTCGTCGGCGACGCGGCCGAGGCGGGGGTACAGCGGTATACGGTCGCCGCGGCGTTCGCCCTGGCCGCGGTCGCGACCGGGACCATGGCCATCGATCTCGCCGACCGCTGGCTGCTCGGCGGGCGCATCACGGCGTTCTCGCAGAAGATGATGCGCTCGCTGGTGTTCGTGACTCTGCTGGTGGCCCTGCTCTTGACCTTCGGCTTTCGCGGGCCCTCCTTCTTCCTGCCGCTCACGCCCGCTCTGCTGATCTACCTCTTCGGCACCTGGCAGCGGCCGGCACCACGGGGCGCCGCGACCCGGCGCTCGGCGCCGACGAGCACGGGCAAGAGTCGGCAGCGGCGCGGCGGGCGCAAGCGGCGATGAGGAGCGGATCGTGGGTGACGGCCGGCTTCGTGGTGAGGCCCCGGTGAAGAAGCTCGGCGTGATCGTGAACCCCGTCGCGGGGGTCGGCGGCCGGGTGGGCCTCAAAGGCTCCGACGGCGCCGACATCGTGCATCGGGCGCTCGAGCTGGGTGCGGTGCGCGACGCGCCGCGGCGCGCACGGCTGGCGCTCGAGCGCCTCACGCGCCTCAGGGACGAGATCGAGATCCTGGCGGCGCCCGGCGAGATGGGCGAGGACGAAGCGCGGGCGGCCGGCTTCGCCCCGACGGTCGTCGGCTCGCTCGCCGGCAGGCGGACGTACGCGGCCGCCGAGCGCGAGCGCCTCGGTCCCGACGGCGCCGACCTCGGCGCCGTCGGCGAGTTCACGCTGACCACGGCCGCCGACAGCGAGCAGGCCGCGCGGGACATGGCGGCCGCCGGCGCCGACCTGATCCTCTTCGCCGGCGGCGACGGCACGGCGCGCACGATCTGCGCGGCGGTCGGCACGTCGATCCCCGTCATCGGGGTGCCGGCCGGCGTCAAGATCCACTCGGCGGTGTATGCGACGACGCCGGCCGCGGCGGGTGACGTCGTCGCGCTCTACCTGCACGACCGGCCCGGGGCGGTGCAGCTGCGCGAGGCCGAGGTCATGGACATCGACGAGGAGGCCTTCCGCGAGGACCGCGTGTCGGCCCGGCTCTACGGGTTCATGGCCGTCCCGGTGGCGCGCGGCCTGACGCAGAGCGCCAAAGCGGGCGGCGTCGCCGGCGAGCAGCGCGCGCTCCTCGACGTGGCCGCCGACGTGGTCGCCCGCATGGAGCCCGGCTGTCTGTACATCGTCGGGCCGGGCACCACGACCCGCACGATCATGGAGCGGCTCGGGCTGCCCAAGACGCTGCTCGGGGTGGACGTCGTCGCCGACGGCGCACTGGTCGCCGCCGACGCGACCGAGGGCGACCTGCTGCGAGCCCTCGAGCGCTACGCGTGCGCCCGCATCGTCGTCACGGCGATCGGCGGGCAGGGGCACGTCTTCGGGCGCGGCAACCAGCAGATCAGCCCCGCCGTGATCCGCCGTGTCGGTCGCGAGCACGTGGTCGTGGTGGCGACGCAGACCAAGCTGCTGTCGCTCGAGGGCCGGCCGCTGCTGGTCGACACCGGCGACCCGGAGCTCGACGCCGAGCTCTCGGGCTACGTCAAAGTGGTCACCGGCCTCGGCGAGAAGATGGTCTACAAGGTCGGAGTCTGAGCCGGCCTCAGCGCGGCGGGTAGGCGGCGGCGAGGAACTCCTCGAAGCGCTCCAGCACGGTGGGCAGGTTCTCGCGCCCGAAGCCGATGCGCAGGTAGCTGTCGTCGAGGCCGAAGAGCGTGCCCGGCGTGAGCATGATGCCGGCCTCCTCCACGCTCTTGAGGGCGAGCGCCTCGACGGAGAGGGCCTCGTCTCTGAGCCGTGCAAGGCAGACCGTGCCGGCCCGCGGACGCACCCAGCTGAAGAGGTCGGCGCGACGGTCGAAGAAGGCGTCGAGCGCCGCCAGGTTGCGCTCCACGCGCGCCCGGTGCCGGGCGATGAGGGCCGGGCCGTTGCGCAGCCCGATCAGCGCCAGCACCTCGCTCGGCGCGGAGCTGCAGATGGCCGTGGAGTCCTTCATCGCCGCGATGCGGCTTCGGGTCTCCTCGTCGCGCACCGTCAGCCAGCCGATGCGCGTGCCCGCCATGCCGTAGACCTTCGACATCCCCGAGAGCGAGATCGCGCCCTCGATGACATCGGCGGCCGCGGGCAGGCGGTCGCCGGGGTCGAGCTCGAGTCCGCGATACATCTCGTCGCAGAAGAGGCGTGCGCCGTGCGCGGCGACGAGGCTCGTGACCGCCTGCCAGTCCGCGTGCGAGGGCAACGCGCCGGTAGGGTTGTGCGGCACGTTCACGACGACCAGCCGCGTCTCCGGGCGCAGGCAGGCCTCGAGGTCGGCCGGATGAAGGCGCCACGCCTCGCGCTCGCGCGGCATCCAGCGGGTGACCTCGCAGCCGATGGTCTCGGCCACCTGGTGCAGCGACTGGTAGGCGGGGAAGGTGCAGACGACGTGGTCGCCGGGGGAGAGAAGCGCGAGCATGGCGACGAAGATGAGCTCCTGGGGCGCACCCGTGAGCACGTCGTCGGGCCCGGCCGTGTCGTAGAGCCGGGCGATCTCGGCGCGCAACTGCGGCAGGCCGAGGGACTCGGTGTAGGCGAGGGTCAGGTCGTGCCACAGGGCGGCGCACTCGTCGTCGGCCGCGGCCAGCACCTCGGCCATGGGCAGGCCGTCGCAGTCGGAACTCGCCAGCAGATAGCGCGCCGTGAATTCGTAGCGCGCGAAGTACCGCTCGAGGGCGAAGGGTTCGGGTCGCACTGGTCACCTCCTGGAGCCATGCCGGCGGCGTGCATTCTAGCGGATGGCGGCCGGGCGGCCCCTCGCGCTCCGAGACGCGCCGGCCGCGGTCTGCGCTGGGCCGGTCGCGGGCACTCCTGCCGCGTCGGCGACCGAGCACCGCTCCCGGCGACGTCGGTGACGATGGAGCGTCCCCGCCAAACCTCACGGACTGCTAACTTCGGGCTGGCATTCGCGCTCAGAGCTTATACAATACCCATCGGCCCGCCGCTGGAGGGGCGCCGATGAGCCGTCGTGTCCGAGGGCCCGGCGCCGCGTCGGGGCGTCGCGCCGGTCACGTCATCTGAGAGGAGTGGGTGTGTCATGAAGGTCCTGGTCGTTGGTGTCGGTGGTGTCGGCGAGTCGATCGCGGCGATCGCGAAGCGCCGCGGCGCCACGGACTGGCTCGAGACGATGGTGCTTGCAGACTACGATCGCGGCCGCGCCGAGCGCTGCGCCGCGAAGCAGAACGATCCCCGCTTCGTCGCCGAGCAGGTCGACGCGGGCGACGCCGACGCCGTGGCGGCTCTGGCCGCCAAGCACGGCGTCGACATCATCTGCAACCTCTGTGCCCCCAACTTCAACCCGCCGCTGCTGCAGGCCGCCCTCAAGGCGAAGACCCACTACCTCGACACGGCGATGACCCTCTCCGAGCCGCATCCGACCGACCCCATGCACAAGTGCGGCAAGAAGCTCGGCGACGACGAGTACGCTCTCGACCCCGACTTCAAGGCCATCGGCAAGCACGCCCTGGCCGGCTTCGGGGTCGAGCCCGGCATGGCCGACTTCTTCGCCCGCTACGCCGCCGATCACTACTTCGACGAGGTCGACGAGATCGGCATCCGCGACGGCTCCAACCTGGAGATCCCCGGCGCGACCGGCATCAGCTTCGGCTTCTCGATCTGGACCACGATCGAGGAGTGCAACAACCCGGCGATCGTCTTCGAGAACGGCGAGGTGCACACGATCGAGCCGTTCGCCGAGCTCGAGAAGTTCTGGCTGCCCGAGGGTATCGGTGAGGTCGAGGTCGGCCACGTCGAGCACGAAGAGGTCATCCAGATCGCCCACAACGCCGACCGCCTCAAGGGCGTCAAGAAGGCGACCTTCAAGTACGCCCTCGGCGATGAGTTCATGCAGGCGATGGAGATCTTCCGCTCGGTCAACATCGACAAGAAGGACAAGATCAAGGTCGGCGACTGCATGGTGGCACCGCGCGACGTCGTCGCTGCCGCGGCGCCCGACCCGAACGAGATCGGCAAGAAGTACGTCGGCCAGACGGCCGCCGGCACCTGGGTCAGGGGCAAGAAGGACGGCCTCGTCCGTGAGGTCTACCTCTACCAGGTCGCCGACAACGAGGAGTGCGTCGAGAAGTACGGCACCCAGGTGGTCGTCGCCCAGACCGCCTTCACACCGGTGATCGCCCTCGAGCTCCTCGCCACGGGCAAGCTGGGCAGTCACCCCGGCGACCCGCAGGCCGGCGTCAACAACCCCGAGGCCTTCTGCGCCGACGACTACGTCGCGCTCATGGCCGACTACGAGTTCCCCGGCGGCATGCTCGAGATGGAGAGCGAGTACAAGCTCGCGAAGGACCGCGAAGCGCTGGTCGCGCCCGCCGGGGGCGGCGCGGCCTGACCGCCGCAAGGTCGGACCGGGTGTGAGGCGCCGCGCCGGAGGGGGCGCGGCGCCCGTCGAAGTCTCGGTCCGTGGCCGGCCGTCGCCTCCGCGACGGCCGGCCACAGCATGTCTCGCCGTCGCGGCCGGTAGGCCCCGTGCGTCCCGCTGCTCGTGGGGTCTCGGGCGTGCGGCCGGCCGCCCCGGCCGCGGTCAGTACACCTCGACGCGGTCCTTGCCGGCGCGCTTCGCCGCGTACAGCGCGGCGTCGGCGCGGCCGACGAGTTCGTCGAGACCCTCCGCACCGTTAGGCCACGAGGCGACCCCGATGCTGACGGTGACGCGTACGGGGTCGCCCGCGGGCCCGAGCGGGAACGGGAACGAGGCGATGCGCCGGCGCAGACGCTCCGCGAGCGCCGTCGCCCCGGTCTCGGGCGCGGGCTCGCCGGCGCGGCCCGCCGGGCGCACGGCGGCGACGGCGGGCAGGATCACGCAGAACTCCTCGCCTCCGTAGCGGGCGGCGAGGTCGCCTCCTTTGCGGAGCTCCGCCTGCATCAGCCGGCCGATCGTGCGCAGCACCTCGTCGCCGGCGGGGTGCCCGTAGGTGTCGTTCAGGCGCTTGAAGTCGTCGATGTCGAGCATGAGGAGAGTGACCGGCTGGCGCGTGCGGCGGGCGCGCTCCAGCTCCTCAGCGAGCCGGTCGTAGAAGTGGCGATGGTTCGCCAGGCCCGTGAGGCCGTCCTTCGTCGCCTGGTCCTCGATCTGGGCGTAGAGGCGCGCGTTGTTCAGGGCGATGGCGGCATGTTCGCCCAGGGCGCGGGCGAAGGAGAGCTCGCCCTCGGCGAAGCGTCGCGGCTTCGAGCGCTCGACGAGCCGCATCGCGCCCAGGGTCTCGTCGTTGATCCTGAAGGGGACCCAGGCGACGGACTGCTCGCCGGCGGCGTCCATGGCGGCCGCGACCTCGGCGGCCAGTGAGGGGTCGTCGCGCAGGTGCAGCACGGGTTCTCCGCGTCGCAGCTCGCCCGCCACGGCGGCGCCGACGGTCGCCGCGCCGCCCCTAGCGCCGTCGCCCGCGACCGCGCGCGGCGCGAACGCGCCGGAGCGCTCGTCGAACTCGTAGACGAGTGCGCCGGCCACGAGCAGCGCGTCGGTGGCGAGGCGCGCCACGTCCTTCAGCAGCTCGACGCGATCGAGCCGCGAGGCGATCACGCGGGTCGCCTCGGCGAGGGCGGCGAGCCAGCGGTGCTGGTCCTCCTCGAGGCGGTGCAGACGTGCATTGTGCAGGCCCGCCGCCGCCTGTTCGCCGATGAGCGAGGCCATGCGCACTTCCTCCTGGGTGAAGCGGCGCTCGTGCTCGGACTCGATCAGGACCATCATGCCGAGCACGTCTCCGCCGTACACGAGCGGGACGCTCAGCCAGGTCTTCTCACCCCACTCCAGCATGGCCCGGCGGTCGGCCTCGCTGAGGTCTGCATCGGAGAACGACTGCTGGGCGACGACGCCTTGGCGGACCGCTTCGAGCCCGCCGGGGTAGTCGCCCATGGGGTACGCACTGCCGACGAGCGCCTCGGCGACGCCCGGCTTCGGGTCCTTCTGGTAGAGGACCCGGTAGACCGCCATCTGGTCGGTCGGGGAGTACTCCCAGATCACACTCTCGGGGCAGCCGAGGGCCTCGGCGGCGGCGCTGGCCACCTCGCGCAGGACGACTTCGTAGTCGATGCTCGAGGTGATCGAGCGGCTCGTCGCCAGCAGCGCCGCCAGCTCGTGCGAGCGCTGCACCATCTTCTTCACGACCTGCTGCCGCTCGATGGCCGCCGAGATGGAGCCCGCGGCCGACACCAGGACCGCGGTCTCGGCCTCGCCCCAGAGCCGCGCGCGGTCGCACCGGTCGAGGCGCAGAAAGCCGTGGAAGGCGCCGTCGACGAAGAGCGGGAGCAGCAGCACCGAGTCGGCGCCCTGACCCGCGAGGCGCTCGGCGGCCCGGCGGGTCAGGAACTCGACCCGGCTCGCGTAGGGGCGGCCGGCGGCGAGATCCTCGAGCAGCCCGGGGGCGACGTCGTCGTAGGCCTCGACCGTCGCGGCTGCGGTGTTCAGAAGGCTGAGCTCCGGGCCGACGGCCGCCTCCGCATACAGCTCGTAGGCCGCGCGCCCGTCGGCGCTCTCCGCGTTCCTGAACGCGCAGACCCTGTCGGCGCCGGCGGCCGTCATCAGCCGCTCCAGGGCGAACCCGTGCACGTCGGCCTGGGGGTCCGCCGTCAGCAGCCGGTGCTGGAGGTCGTTGACCGCCGAGCGCAGCGGATCGTCACGACGCGAGGCGACGACATCGTCGGGGACGCGCGAGGGATCGCCGCCGGCCGGGCCCACCTCGCCGGTCGCCGCCAGGCTGACGTCGGCGACGAGCTCGGCCGAGTCGTCGCGGCTCACCCTGACCGCTTCCTCGAGGCCGGCGTCGTCGAAGCTCGCCCGGCGTTCGGCCCATCCTGTGCGTGTCTCGCTCACGACCGTCCTTCGTCGTTCGAGGCTGTTATCGGCGGGAGGGTGCGGTCCGCAAGGGCGACACCGACGGATGTACCGGGCCGCAGCGGTGGTACGCGACGCCTTCACTCTGAGATGTCGTCACGAGGTCGGGCCGTGATCCAGGCGCCCGCCGACGCGGGTCGTCACCCCGCCGCGGCGGGGTGACGGCCCTCCGCA
>JAZBOM010000025.1:0-3157 GCA_036351205.1 Thermoleophilia bacterium
GCAGCGCGCGGCGAAGGCCTCGACGAGGGCCACGCCACGACGTGACCGGGCGCGACCCGGCTCCGGTTCTCGGTCCCCTGACGATCACGGCGGGCTCCCCTGGTCGAATCTCACGCGGCCGCGCGGCGCCGATGTGCGCCGCCGCCGACGGGTCGTGAGTCCTCAGCGTGGCAGGTACGAGTTCGCCGGCGCCGACGACGCCCCTGTCCAGCCGCGGCCCTGTGCCCCTTCGGGTGAGAGTGAGCCGTGATGATACCCTCCTTCCTCTGCCGCCTCAACGGGCCGGGCCGCAGGGCTATCGCCACGACTCCAGGCACTGCGTACGCAGCACGCCGCCGGTCACCTCGAGGCGGCGCACCGCCCGGTCGTTGAGGGTCGCAGTGTCGATCACCAGCTCTTCGAGGGCTGCTGGAGCGACCTCCTGCAGGTCGCGCAGCGAGAGCCCGTACGTCAGTCGGCTGACGCCGGCCCACCAGGCGGCCTGGAAGCACATGCCGCAGGGCTCGACGGTGCAGACGAGTGTGCAGCCCCTGAGGTCGGGGCCGCGTTGCGCGACGGCCCGCTGCACGGCGAGCAGCCCCGCGTGGGCCGTCGGGTCGCGCCGCGAGACGATCTCGTCGTGCGCTCGCGCGATCACGGCCCCGCCGGCGTCGAGCACGACGGCCCCGGAGGGCTGTTCGCCGAAGGTCGCGCCCTCCAGCGCGGTCTCGATCGCCAGCGACATGGCGGCCTCGACCGCCGGGTCTGCGTACTCGTCCGGCACGGTGTCCGCCAAGGGCACCCCGTCGCGAGTCGCACTCTCATACACGTACGGGGCGATCTCCGCGACGGTCTCGGCGCCGAGGTCGACCAGCACCTTGACTGCGGTGAGCCCATCGGCGGTGACGTGTGACGTCACCGTCCCGTCGTCGGCAACAGTCGCGTCGGTCTGGCTGAAGGGCCAGTCGGCGTCCACGCTGATCGGGTCGTCGAGGTAGACGAGGACGGCGGCGCCGAGCACTTCGTCGTCGACCCCCCTCGTCCACGGAGCGACGTCCTCGATCCAGCGCCCCGTTTCTCCCAGCGCCTCCTGGAGGCGGTCATCGGCCATCGCCGCCTCTACTGCGCTGGCCTTCTCGGTGTCGGTCAACGTCACCGTCTCCACCGGTGGCGGGATCGGCGTCGGCGAGGAGGAGATGTCCGGGACCCCTTCGACCGCCGGCGCTTCGACCGGGGCTGCGCTGCGCGCCATCGACTCGGTCATCGCGAACTCCCAGGAGCGCCCGTCCGGGGACGACCACACCATGCGATAGCGGAACCGCCGCAGGACCCGATACAGCTTGGCCGTGTCACGGTGGCGATAGACGTTGAACGAGAGGTAGAGGCGACCGTTCTGGTCGGTGGTGAGCTTGTGGTAGTAGTTGACGTAGCCGCCGCCGCCGGCCGAGTAGGCGAGCATGCGGGCCTTGCTCCACGGCTCGCCCAGTGGCCGCTTCTGATAGCTCAGGGCGAAGTAGGGGACCAAGGGGAAGAGCCCCGTCCGTGAGCGTCGCATCTGCCTGAAGACGAGATGCAGGGTGTCGTCCGCGCCACACACCAGCGAGGCGTAGGTCTGTCTGCCCTCGCCGTCGCTGTCGGTGTCTTCCGTCCAGAAGCCGCTGTCGAGGACTTTGACCTCCGGCTTCCACTCGCTGATGTCCAGGGGGCGGACGCTGCGCGTGTAGCGGAAGGGGCGGTGGTGCGCGCCGGCGACCAGGTGGATGTACCCGCGACTGTCGATGACCATGGCGGGCGTGCAGTGGCTGTCGTTGACCGGATGGCCGAAGGCGGCGCGTACGCGTCTGGTCACCTTGTTCGTAGCGCGGTCGTACACGCCGACGTACGTGGGCGTCCCCAGCGTCGGCGTGTCGCGGACCTGGGTCCAGGTGAAGTACGTCTTGCCGCCCACCGTCGTGGCGAACGAGGTGTCCCCGACGCTCTGGAGCATGCCGAGGAAGCGCGACGTGACGAGGACGGGCTCGGGGACGACGACCTTGTCCCCCTCCCAGCGCGGCTGCATCACGTAGAGCTCGTTCAGCGACGCGAAGGTGCCGGGCCAGTCGCCGATCTCGCGCCAGGCGGCGATGAACGGCGGCCCGCTGATGCCGCGCTGTCCGCTGGGCATCTCGCAGGCGATGTTGCCGCGGTTCGCGTCGTCGCGGTACGGCTGCGCGGCGCCGAAGGGGAGCGCCACGGTGCCCCAGCTCAGGCCGCGGTCGGCCGAATAGAGCAGCACGTTGCGGAACTCCCCTTCTTCCAGCCTGATGGTGACGATGGTGTAGGCGCGGCCGGATGTGTCGAAGACGACACGGTCCGAGGCGTAGCCGCCGGCGCCCATGTAGCCGGCGAAGGCCGGGTACGCGGCGCGCAGGACGTCGTCGAGCACGCTGCGCCGCCAGGCGCCGTTCTCGAGGAAGTCTGCGTAGAGCGTGTCGTTCTGCGACGCGGTGCGGCTGCGGATCACCGGGCGGTTGCCGGTGTCGAAGGCGGGGATGTGCCGTTGATAGTCCGGGGCGTAGCCGAACTGGTCGAGGAAGCTCTCCGATGTGCTGATCGGCAGAGGCAAGGGCAGCGTGTCGGCGGCGGCACCGGGCGCGAGGGCGAGCAGGCCGAGCGCGGCGAGCGCAGCCAGCAGGGCGCCGCGCAGGCCTCGACCAGGGCCGCGCCCCTGCGCCGGCGGCCCAGCCCTGCGGCTCCCGAGGCTCGTTAACGTCAAGGTCATGGCCGGCCCCCTTGGTCGCGGTCGTCGGAGCAGCGCCGTACCTCGCCGGCGTCGCACGTGGTGAGTCCCCGGAGTGACAGGCGCGAGTGCGTCGCCGCCGACGACACGCCCGCCTGATCGTGGCCCCGTGCCCCTCGCGAAACGAGGGAGTTCTGATGATACAGCCGCTCCGCCGCCGTCTCAACGAGCGAGGTCGTAGCTGATGCGTTCGGACGCGACCGCACAGCGCCGATGTGGCGATGGGCTGCCCGGTGCGGCCCGCGGCACGGAGAGGCCGGTGAGCACCGCCCGTCAGGCACCGGCGCCGCCCTGGATCTCGGCGAGCGTCGCGTCGCTCGGCAGGCCGCTCGAGAGCGTGACGACCATGACGGTCGGTCCGAGCGAGCGTGCCGCCGCGAACGCCTTGCGCACGGCCGC
>JAZBOM010000026.1:0-2147 GCA_036351205.1 Thermoleophilia bacterium
CCGCCGACCGCGACGCTGCGCTGGGACGCATCGCGACCGGCACCGAGATGGCCGCCGGAGCCGACGCCGACCTCTTCATCGAGGCCGCCCCCGAGTCGATGGAGCTGAAGCGCGAGCTGTTCGAGCGCGCCGCCGCGACTCTCCGCCCCGACGCGATCATCGCCACCAACACCTCGAGCCTCTCGGTCACCGCCTTGGCCTCGTCGGTGAGCGACCCGGGCCGCTTCGTCGGCATCCACTTCTTCAACCCCGTGCCGCTCATGGCGCTGGTCGAGGTGGTCCGGGGCGAACAGACCAGCGAGGCGACGATGGCCGCGGCGCGGGCCTTCGCCGAGAAGGTCGGCAAGACGCCGATCACGGTGACCGACGCCCCGGGGTTCGTCGTCAATCGCATCCTCTTCCCGATGATCAACGAGGCGGCGCAGGCGTACGCCGACGGCGTGGCCAGCGCCGCCGACATCGACACCGGCCTGAAGCTCGGGGCCAATTTCCCCATGGGGCCGCTGGCGCTCGCCGACCTCGTCGGTCTCGACACCACGAAGGCGATCCTCGAGACGCTCGAGCGCGAGCTCGGCGACTCGAAGTACCGGCCGGCTGCCGTGCTCGGCGAGCTGGCCGCCGCCGGCAAGCTAGGGCGCAAGAGCGGCGCCGGGTTCTACGACTACGGCAAGTGAACGCCGGGCAGTCGGAACCCGGACGAGCGATCACCCGCGCGGCCGGCGGCGCGGCCGTGAGGCCGGCGCCGCCGTGGCGATGAGCGAGCCGGCGCCGGGCGCCGGGGCCGCCGAGCCGGAGAGAGGGGCGGTGTGATGAGTCCGCTGACCAGAGGCTTCGTCCAGGTCTACACCGGGGACGGCAAGGGCAAGACCACGGCCGCCCTCGGTCTCGTGCTGCGCGCTCTCGGGCACGGCCTGCGCCCCGTCGTCGTGCAGTTCATGAAGTCCGACCCCAGCTGGGGCGAGATCGTCATGCTGCGGCGCCTCGACGTGGAGGTCCTGCAGGCCGGTCTCGATCACTGGGTGCGCAAAGGCGAGGCGACGGAGGAAGACCTTGCCGCGGCCGCTGCCGGCTTCGCCCGGGCGCGTGAGCTCGTGATGAGCGGGCAGTACGACGTCGTCGTGCTGGACGAGCTCGTCACGGCGCTCTACTTCGAGCTCGTCCCCCTCGGCGACGTCCTCCGCCTCATGCGCGAGAAGCCGGACGAGGTCGAGCTCGTCATCACCGGCCGCCGCGCGCCCGACGAGCTCGTCGCGGCGGCCGACCTGGCGACCGAGATGAAGCCCCTGCGGCACTACTTCGACGCCGGGGTGCACGCCCGCCAAGGGATCGAGTACTAGCACGGGTGCCGGCGGCGTCGCCGGCGCATCCGTGAGCAGCGGCCGCAGGCGCACCGGCGCCCTCCGGTCAGGACGCGGTCAGTCCCCCGTCGGCGACGACGACCGCGCCGCTGATCGCGGCGGCCTCGTCGCCGGCGAGGAAGGCGACGACCTCGGCGATCTCCTCCGGCTGCGCCAGGCGGCCGAGCGGGATGGTCGCGCAGGTCGCCCGCAGCGCCTCCGGGTCGTCGCGCAGGCCGTCGTTCATGTCGGTGTCGACCCATCCCGGGGCCACGCAGTTGACGCGCACGCCGTGGGGCGCCAGCTCGCGGGCGAACGCTTTGGTCAGCAGGTGGACGGCCGCCTTGCTCGCACAGTACGTCGCCCCGTCGCAGTCGGCGCGCAGGCCGCTGATCGAACCGATGGTGACGATGCTCCCGTGCCCCTGCGCGCGCATCGCGGCGCCCGCGGCGACGGCGACCTGGTGGGCGCCGAGGATGTTGACCGCCAGCTGTCGCTCGACCTCGTCGGCGGGCAGCCGGTCGAACGGGCCCCAGGGCCCCACGCCGGCAGCGGCGACGCACACGTCGAGACGCCCGAAGAGGCGCAACGTCTCGGCCACGAGCGTGTCGACCGCGGCGGCGTCGGCGACGTCGCACACGTACCCGGCGACGGGACCGCCGCCGAGGCCCTCGAGCTCGGTCGCCGCCGCCTCGACGCGCTCGTCGTCGGTGCCGCAGAGGACGACGCCCGCCCCCCGGGTGACGAACGTGCGGCAGCAGGCGAGGCCGATGCCGCGCGTGCCGCCGGCCACGACCGCGGTCATGCCGG
>JAZBOM010000027.1:0-8721 GCA_036351205.1 Thermoleophilia bacterium
CCGGGGCGCTCTCGCGCCCCGCCCCCGCCGCCCTCGCGGTGAACCCCGTCCGGCGCGCCGCCCGACGCCGACTCAGGCGCCGTCCGCGTGCCGGACGCTCGTCGCGACCGAGACGCTCTCTTCGTACCTCGCGCCGGCTGCTCGTCGCTCTCAGGTGCTCTTCGCGTACTTCGCGCGCCCCTCCTCGTAGAGGTCGCCGCCGTGGCAGTCGTTGACCACGATGGCCGGGAAGTCGACGACCTCGAGGCGGGCCACCGCCTCGGCGCCGAGCTCGGGCCACGCGATCACCTCGTTGCCGACGATGCGCTGGGCGAGCAGGGCGCCGGCGCCGCCGGTGGCGGCGAAGTACACCGCGGTCTCGTCGACCATCGCCTGCTTGACCTCGGCGGTGCGCAGGCCCTTGCCGATCATCCCCTTGAGCCCGTGCTGCATGAGCAGCGGGGCGTAGGCGTCCATGCGGCCGCTGGTCGTGGGCCCGGCCGACCCGATCGGCTTGCCGGGCTTGGCCGGGCTGGGCCCCATGTAGTACACGACGGCGCCCTGCAGCTCGAAGGGCAGCTCCTCGCCGGCCTCGATCAGCGCGACGAGCTTCTTGTGGGCCGCGTCGCGCGCCTGGTAGATCACGCCGGTGATCGCCACCGCGTCGCCCGCCTTCAGGTCCTTCACGACCTCGTCGGTGAGGGGCGTGGTGAGCTTCTTGACGGCCATCTCTCCTCCCCTCCTCAGAGCTCGACGGACTTGTGCCGCTGGGCGTGGCACTGCACGTTCACGGCCATCGGCATGCTGGCGATGTGGCAGGGCATCTCCTCGATGAAGACGGCCAGCGCGGTGGTCCTGCCGCCGAGACCCTGCGGGCCGATGCCGAGGGCGTTGATGCGCTCGAGCAGCTCGGCCTCCATCTCGGCGAGGCGCGGGTCGGGGTGCACCGAGCCGATCTCGCGCAGCAGCGCCTTCTTGGCCAGCACGGTGACGGCGTCGATGGTGCCGCCGATGCCGACCCCGATCACGACCGGCGGGCACGGGTTGGAGCCGGCGCGGCTGACGGTGTCGACCACCGCCTGGCTCATCCCCGCCCAGCCCTGCGACGGCTTGAGCATGTTGAGGCTCGACATGTTCTCGGCCCCGCCGCCCTTCGGCATCATCACGATGCGCACCCTGTCTCCGGGGACGATGCTCGTGTGGATGATCGCCGGCGTGTTGTCCTTGGTGTTGCGGCGGGCGTGCGCCGGCTCCTCGGCGGCCGACTTGCGCAGGTAGCCGTCGACGTACCCCTGGCGCACGCCCTCGTTGACCGCCGCCTCGAAGTCGCCGCCGACGAGGTGCACGTCCTGGCCGACCTCGACGAAGAAGACGGCGAGGCCGGTGTCCTGGCAGATCGGCACCCGGTCGCGGGCGGCGATGTCGGCGTTCTCGACGAGCTGACCGAGGACCTCGACGCCGACCGGCGACTCCTCGGTCTGCTGCGCCCTCTTCAGTGCTTCGTAGACGTCCTCGGGCAGGTCGTAGTTGGCCGTGACGCACAGCTCCTTCACGGCCGCGGTGACCTCCCGGACGTCGAGCTCACGGACCGCCATGACGACCCTCAGTCCCTCTTGCGGTCGGTCGCCTTCTTGAGCGCCTCGGCGGCCTTGTCGGCGGCGTCGCGGGCGAGCTCGGCCGCCTTCTCCGCGTACGGGCCGGCCTTGTCGGCCGCCTGCCGGGCCGCGTCGGCGGCCTTCTCGGCGTAGGGACCGGCCTTGTCGGCCGCCTGACGCGCGGCCTCGGCCGCCTTGCCGGCGTACTCGGCGGCGGCGTCGCCGGCGCTTCTGACGACGGCCTTCAGCGCCTGGGTCGTCGGCACCGGCGCGCGGCTGCCCTCGGGCATCGCGATGTAGCCGAGGGCCATCGCGTCCTGCACGAGGCCGCGCGCCCGCGAGATCATCGCCGTCGCTTCGGCGATCTCCTGGTCGTACGTCAGGTCGGTCCTCAGCGCGATGCCTTGCTCGATGGCCTTCATCGCCACCGCCGCGGCCTCGCGGGGGAAGACCTCCCAGTCGTCCATGGTCGGCATGATGTAGTCGGGGCGCAGACCCTTGTCCTCGGCGACCTTGGCGAGCTCCTCGGCGGCGGCGATGCACATCTCGTCGGTGATCGTCTTGGCGCGCACGTCGAGGGTGCCGCGGAAGATGCCGGGGAAGCCGAGCGAGTTGTTGACCTGGTTCTCGAAGTCGGAGCGCCCGGTGGCGACGACGGCGGCGCCGGCCTCCTTCGCGTCCCAGGGCCACATCTCGGGCATCGGGTTGGCGCAGATGAAGACGATGGAGTCGGAGGCCATGCCCCGGACCCAGTCCTTCTCGATGGTGTCGGGGCCCTGCTTGGAGAGGGCGATGCAGACGTCGGCGCCCTTGAGGGCCTCGGCGATGCCGCCGGTGCGCTGCTCCTCATTCGTGATCTGGCAGTACTTCCACTTGTCGACCCACTCGGCCTTGACCTTCTTGATGTCGTCACGCTTCTTGTGGAGGATGCCCTTGCTGTCGACCACGGTGCAGAGCGCCGGGGTAGCGCCGTAGGCGAAGATCAGCCGGCTGATGGCGACGTTGGCGGCGCCGGCGCCGATGAAGGCGATCTTGACTTCGTCGATCTTCTTGCCGACGACCTTGAGGGCATTGATGAGGCCGGCCAGGGTGACGCAGGCGGTGCCCTGCTGGTCGTCGTGCCACACGGGGATCTCGCACTCCTCGCGCAGCGTGTCGAGGATGCGGAAGCACTTGGGCTGCGAGATGTCCTCGAGGTTCACGCCGCCGAGACCGGGCTGCACGAGCTTGACGAACTCGATGAACTTGTCCGGGTCCTTGGTGTCGACCATGAGCGGGAAGCCGTCGACGCCGCCGAGGTACTTGTAGAGCAGGCTCTTGCCCTCCATGACCGGCATGCCGGCCTTGGGGCCGATGTCGCCCATGCCGAGCACCCGCGTGCCGTCGCTGATCACGGCCACCGTGTTCCACTTGTTGGTGTGCTCGTAGATCTTCTCGGGGTCGTCCTTGATCTCGAGACAGGGCTTGCTCACGCCCGGCGTGTACCAGATGCCGAAGTCCTGGAAGTCGCGCACGCAGCACTTGAGCGTGGTCTCGATCTTGCCGCGATAGAAGGGGTGGAGGACCCTGGCGTCCTCCATGGGCTGATAGGCCTTGGCCTTCAGCTCCTCGACGGTGGGCTGATGCTCCTGCTCGGGCATGAGGGCCTCCTGAGCGGTCGACGGACGAGCCGGGCGGCGTCGCGGTCCCCTTGCGCTCGTCGAGCGCACCCCCCGGGACCACGACGCGGCAGCCGGCCGGTGGCCCCGAACGCTAGCACGGGCTTCCGGGAGCGGCAACGAGACCGCCGTGGACCCGGCGACCAAGAGGCCTCGCGGCGGCGGGACGGGATGGCGAGTGAGCGAGGCGGCGAGATCCGCGGGTGGGGAGCGGCACGCTCCACGACGCGGGGCGACGTCAGGCGGACTCGCCCTTGCCCGGCTGTGCCTCGATGACCTCGGGCGGGCGCGACACGACCATGACGGCCGCGACGGCCGTGGCGAAGAAGAGCCCGAAGAAGGCGAGGAGGAAGGCGGGGGCGCCGAGCGACGAGCGGTAGATCGCCCACAGGCCACCCGCCCAGACGGCCAGGAGGACGACCAGCTCGAGCGTCCAGAGGCGGCCGCGCCGCTCGAGGAGCACCAGCACGGTCACCCCGAGCATCGCCGCGAAGGCGACGAGGAAGCCGATACCGACGAGCAGCAGCGCGCTCGGCTCGACGACGCTGGAGGAGACCTGGACATGCGCTCTGCCGTCGATGAGGGCGGCGAGCCCCTTGGCGGTCGCCCACCCGCCCACGACCGCGTAGAACGCGGTCCAGGGCAGCGGCACGAGCGCCATCACGAGCCGCCCCAGCGGCCGGCGCTTCACGAGACCTCACCACCGCGACGCGTGCGTGTGCTCATCGTCCCCCTCCGCGGACCGTTCGCCGCATTCTAGACCCGCCCTTCGAGCGCGGCCACCACGAGAGGGGCGACCTCGCTGGGGCGGCGGGCGACGGCGACCCCCGCCGCCTCGAGGGCCTCGGCCTTGGCGGCCGCCGTCCCCGACCCGCCGCTGATGATGGCCCCGGCGTGCCCCATACGCTTGCCGGGAGGCGCGGTGAAACCGGCCAGGTAGGCGACGACCGGCTTGCTCATGCGCTCGGCCGCGAAGCGCGCGGCGCGCTCCTCATCGTCGCCGCCGATCTCGCCGACGAGCACCACCGCCGCCGTCTGCTCGTCGGCCTCGAAGAGCTCGAGACACTCGACGAAGCCGACGCCGTGGACGGGATCGCCGCCCATGCCGACGCAGGTCGTCTGGCCGAGCCCTGCACGGCTGAGCTGGTCGACGATCTCGTAGGTCAGGGTGCCCGAGCGCGAGACGAGCCCGACCGGGCCCGGCGTGAAGATGCCGGCCGGCATGATGCCGGCGTTGCAGCCGGCGTCGGCCGGCCGGCCTTCGGCCGCCGGCCGCGCGACCGACACGAGGCCCGGCCCGTTGGGCCCGACCAGCCGGGCCCCCCGGTGCGCCAGGTGCGCGGCCGCCTCGCTCATGTCGCGCACGGGGATGCCCTCGGTGATGCAGACGACGAGGCGCACCCCGGCGTCGGCGGCCTCGACCAGGGCGTCGCGCGCGAAGCGCGCCGGCACGAAGACCACGGAGGTGTCGGCGCCGGTCTCGCGCACCGCGTCGGCGACGCGGTCGAAGACCGGCACGCCCTCGACCTCCCGCCCGCCCTTGCCGGGGGAGGTGCCGGCCACCACGGCGGTGCCGGCGTCGAGCATGCGCCGCGCGTGGAAGGCGCCCTCGCGGCCGGTGACGCCCTGGACGAGCACCCGCGTGCCGCCGTCGACGAGGATCGCCATCAGGGCGCTCCCTCGTCGGACCCGGCCGTCGCGGCACCGGGCGCCCCCGGGCCGGGCGCCCCCGGCCCTGGCGCCGCCGGTCCCACCGCCTTCGCCGCGGCGACGGCGTCGGCCACCGCCTCGTCCACGCCGGCGGCGACGCGCAGGCGCGGCAGCCCGGCCTCGGCGAGCAGCCGGCGGCCGTTGGCGGCGCCGTTGCCGTCGAGGCGCACGACCACGGGGACGTCGGCGCCGCCTTCGCGCCGCGTGAGCGCGGTGAGCAGGCCGCGAGCGACCTCCTCGCCGCGCGTGATGCCGCCGAAGATGCTGACGAGCAGGGCGCGTACGCCGGGGTCGGAGAGGATGACGTCGACGGCGGCGCCCACCGCCTCGGCGCGGGCGCCGCCGCCGACGTCGCAGAAGTTGGCGGCGCTGCCCCCGGCGGCCGCGACGAGGTCGAGCGTGCTCATCACGAGGCCGGCGCCGTTGCCGATCACACCGAGGTCGCCGTCGAGCGAGACGTAGCTCAGGCCGGCGGCGCGGGCGCGGGCCTCGCGCTCGTCACCGGCCGTGCGGAGCGCCTCGAGGTCGTCGTGACGGTAGAGCGCGCTGTCGTCGATCGTCACCTTGCTGTCGAGACACACGACGTCGGCGCCCGCGGTCAGGACGAGCGGGTTGACCTCCGCGAGCGTCGCGTCGAAGTCGCAGTAGAACCGCCACAGGCCGCGCACGGCGGCGGCGAAGGCGGCCGACGAGCCGCGCGTCCAGGCGACCGGCCGCACGCCACCCGGCGCGGCTGCCGCCGCCGCGGCCGCCGCCACGACGTCGCGCACCTGGTAGTCGGCCAGGCCGAGCAGGGGGTCGACGGTGAAACGAAGCAGCGCCTCGGGCGTCTCGCGCGCCACGGTCTCGATGTCGACCCCGCCGCGCGTCGAGAAGAGCAGCACCGGGGCGCGCTCGTGCCGGTCGAGGGTGAAGGCGAGGTAGTACTCGTGGGCGATGTCCACGGCGCGCTCGAGCAGCACGCTCTCGACGGGCTTGTCCTTGATGCGCAGCGCCATGAGGCGCGCGACCGCGTCGAAGGCCTCGGGGGTGGTCTCGCAGCGTTGCACCCCGCCTGCCTTGCCGCGGCCGCCGGTCAGCACCTGCGCCTTGGCCACGACGGGGACGCCCAGCTGCCCGGCCATGCGCCGGCCGGCGTGCGCCGAGGCCACGCGCGCGCTCTCCGGCACCGGCAGCCCGGCGGCAGCGAACAGGCGCTTGCCCTGATACTCGTAGAGGTCCACGGCGCCTAGTGTAAAGTCTGGGACGTCCGTCCCGCGACATCGACCCGCAGGACGCGGCGGCTCACCGTGCCGGAGACCGTCACAGCCGAGAGCATCGCCCGCGCGGCGCGCGCCCTCGCCGGCGCCCGTCACGTCGTCGTGTTCACCGGCGCCGGCGTCTCCGCCGAGTCCGGCATCGCCACCTTCCGTGAGCCCGAGACCGGGCTCTGGGCGCGCTACGACCCGATGGACCTTGCGACGCGCGAGGGCTTCCTCCGCGACCCGCAGCTGGTCTGGCGCTGGTACGAGCACCGCTTCGGCCTCGCCGCCGCGGCCGAGCCCAACCCGGGGCACCGCGCGATCGCCAAGCTCGAGCGCCTGATCCCCGGCACGACCGTCGTCACCCAGAACATCGACGGGCTGCACCAGCGCGCGGGCTCCTCCGAGGTCGTCGAGCTCCACGGCACGATGCACAGCTTCAAGTGCCTCGACGGACGCCACCGCGGCTACGCTCTCGCCGACCTGCTCGGGCAGGCGGCGCGCCCACCGCGCTGCCCGGTCTGCGGCGACCTCATGCGGCCCGACGTCGTCTGGTTCGGCGAGGCCCTGCCCGAGGACGCTCTGCGGCACGCGCAGGGCCTCGCCGCCGGCTGCGACGTCATGCTCGTGGCCGGCACGTCGGCGATCGTCTACCCGGCCGCCGGCGTGCCTTTGATCGCCCTGCAGGGCGGCGCCGTGCTGATCGACGTGAACCCGGAGCCCAGCGCCCTCAGCCACCAGGCCACGCACTTCCTGCAAGGCAGGAGCGGGGACGTGCTGCCGCGGCTCGTGACGGCGGTCGGCGACGTGCTCGGCGGCGGCCCCGGACCACCGAGCCGCTGAGGCGCGACGTCAGCCCTTCTCGCCGGGACGGAGTGCGGCGGCGGCGCGACGCGTGACCTCGGCGACGCGGCGCGCGCGGGTCTCGGGCCGCTTCGCCTCGAGCACCCAGTAGACGTACTGGCGGCGGTGCGAGGGCGCCCACGTGCGCCAGCGCTCGGCCGCCGCCGGGTCGGCGTCGAGGGCCGCCTGCAGGTCGTCCGGAGTCGTCGCGGTGCGCCCCGAGACGGCCTCGTCCCACGCACCGCGACGCTTCGCCTCCTCCACCAGGGCCATCCCTTCGGGGCGCATGCGGCCCTCGGCGATGAGCTTCTCGACCCGCGCGACGTTGCTCTTCGCCCACACGCTGCCGGGCTTGCGCGGCGTGAAGCGGATCGCGTGCGACCGGTCGTCGATGCGCTTGAGCTGCCCGTCGATCCAGCCGAAGCAAAGGGCCTCCTCGACGGCCTCGGGGTAGCTCAACGAGGGCTCGTCGACGTGCGCCTTCAGCAGGACGAGCCAGATCGAGGACTTCTCGCGATGGTGTCTCTCGAGCCAGGCGCGCCACGCCGCGAGGTCGGCGGCGAAGAAGGTCTCGGTGATCTCTGCCATGACGGAGGTGGTACCCGGCGAGTCCGGCCGCGACGCCCTCAGCGCGCGAAGGACGAGAGGTCGGCGCCGAGGCCCTGCTCGAGATAGGCGAGCGCGCGGCGCGCGTAGCGGCCAGTGAGCACGACGCGCTGCGCGAGCTCCTCGTCGGTGACCTGGCGCACGACCCTGGCCGGGGCGCCGACGATGAGGCTGCGCGGCGGGAACCGCTTGCCCTGCGTGACGAGCGCGCCGGCGCCCACGATGCAGCCTTCGCCGATCTCGCAGCCGTTGAGCAGCGTGCTCCCCATGCCGATGAGGCAGCCGGCGCCGATGGTGGCACCGTGGACGATCACCCCGTGACCGAAGAGGGAGTCGGCGCCGGCGACGAGGGGGAAGCCGGGGTCGCAGTGGGCGACGGAGTTGTCCTGGAAGCTGACCCCGGGGCCGAGGCTGATGCGCTCGACGTCGCCGCGCAGGACGGCGCCCGGCCAGACGTTGGCGCCGTCCCCGAGCACGACGTCGCCGATGACCGTCGCGTCGGGGTGCACGAACACCTGCGCGCCGAAGACGGGTACCTTGTCGTGGAACGCGTGGATCGACATCGGCCGGCAGTATACCGGGACGGAGGCTGACATGGAGTTCGTGCACGTGGCGACGCGGACGAAAGACCTCGACAAGGCAATCGCCTTCTACGAGGCGCTGGGGATGCGCTGCAGTCGCAAGAGCGAGCTGACCAAGAACAAGGCCACGCTGGCCTTCATGGAGCCGCCGGAGGGCAACTTCGCCATCGAGCTGGTCTACAACTGGGGCAAGGACACGCCCTACGAGGGCGGCGAGCGCTTCGGGCACTTCGCCTTCGACGTCGAGGACATCGACGGCACGTACGCGACGCTGGTCGCGGCCGGCGCCGAAGAGGTCGGCCGGCCGCCGGCGCCGCTGCAGGGCGACGGCCACCGCATCGCCTTCGTCGCCGACCCGGACGGCAACTGGATCGAGCTCATCGAGCGGTAGGCGGGACGCGGCCGGCAAGGCGCCCGGTGCGCGGCCGTCGGAGGCTCCGTCAGAAGACGGACCGGCGGAGAGCGGCGGTGCGGCCGTACAGAGATAGGACCGGGGCGGCGGGCGGTA
>JAZBOM010000028.1:0-3546 GCA_036351205.1 Thermoleophilia bacterium
AGGCGGCCGAAGCGGTCCCGCTCGGTGTGCGTGTGCTCGTCCCAGGCGGCGAGGAGGGCGAACGACGAGGCCACGAGATCGAAGGGGGCGCAGAACCCGCCGCTCTCCGGCGAGGCGGCGGGGAGGCTTGGGCGCACCTCTCCGTCAAGGGGTGACGAGGCGGCGGGGAAGGCCCCGGGCAGCTCGCCGGCCGAGGTCTGGTACCGCGTGAAGGAGCCGGGCTGCAGCGGAGCGCTCGCCGCGAAGAGCTCGAGCGCCGTCGCCGAGAGGGGCACCGTCGGGACCGCGGCGAGCGGGCGGGGCGCGTAGGCGAGCGCGCAGGCCGCGGCTTCGCCGGTTCCCGTCGTGAACCGCGGCCGGCGGCCGAGCCCGGCCAGCAGCGTGCCCAGCACCCACTCGGCCCGCGGCCGCCACGCCGCGGGCGCGTCGACGAAGACGGTGAGCTCGGGCGGGCCGCTCAGAGCTCGACCCTCCGGCTCGGCTGCCGCGTCACGATCTGCTTGCCGACGCGCCACACGTTGAGGAGGCCGGGCACCGGGTCGCGCGGCGAGAGCACGCCGTCGGCGCGTACGCCGGCGAGCGAGCGCGCCAGCTCGCCGGGGCCGAGCTCACCGCGCCAGACCTCGCGCAGCGCCAGAGGCAGGTCCTTGCTGGCCACGATCCACTTGCCGCCATCGCGCTGGCGGGGGGCGACGAACGGCCGCCCGATCGCGTCGGCGTAGGCGACGAAGGAGAGGTTCACGCCGCTGGCGGCCGCCAGCGAGTGCCACAGCCAGTGGCGTGCGTTGACCTCCATGAGGCAGTAGCGGCCGTCGCGCGGGTCGCGCTTGAACTCGACCTGGCTCACGCCCCAGTAGCTCAGGGCGTTGAGCAGGCGCACGGCCGCCTGGGCGAGGCCCTCGTCCCACACCGCCTCGCCCAGGCGGCAGGAGCCGGCGCCGCGCGGGTGCTGGCGCAGCTTGCGCCCGGTGAAGAGGGCGAGGGCGCGCGAGTCGCGGTCGAGGTAGGAGCCGACCGTCCAGAGCTCGTCGTCGCCGCCGGGCACGCGCTCCTGGAGCATGATGGTGCCGAGGTCGGCGATCTCGGGCCACAGGCGGCGCACGTCGTCGGGCCCGTCGACGTCGAGCACGGGCCTGAAGAAACGCCGCTTGAAGGCGAGCGAGTCGACCGGCTTGAGCACGCCGGGGTAGGGCACCTCACCGGCCCGCTCGAGGTCGGCCTCGCCGTCGAGGAAGACCGTCCGCGGCGTGTCCACGCCGGTCGCCCAGGCGGTCTCGAGCTGGGCGCGCTTGTCGTGGAGGCGGCGCATCGCCGGCCAGCGCGCGAACGGCACGTGGTACCAGGGCCGCAGCCGGTCGGCGTGACGCGACAGCGGCCAGATGTACTCGTCGTGGGTCGGGAACACGACGGCTCTCTGCGGCAGCCGCGCGCCGAGCCCTTCGAGGTACGTGACGAAGGCCTCTTCGTCGGCTTTCGGGTCGGGGCAGACCATCCCCGCCGCGAGGCGGGAGCGCAGGCCGAGGGCCTGCGGGTCGGCGTCGAGGGCGAGCACGGGCACACCCTCACGGGCGAGGTCGCGGATCAGGCCCAGCCCGTTGGCGTACCCGACCTGGAACACGACCGCCGGCGGCCGCGCCGCCGCGGCCTCAAGGAACCGCTCCAGCCTCACGGCATGGCCTCCTCTCTGGTGGTGAAGCGCGCCCGGGCGACGCTGCGCAGCTGGCGACCTAGGATCAGGGCCCCGGGCGCGGGGTCGTCGAGCGAGAGCACGCCGTCCCGTCGCAGGCCGCGATACGAGGCGAGCCACGGCAGCAGGTGTGTCTCGCCACGGGCGATCTCACCCACCATGTCGCGCGCGTCGGTGATGGCGATCGCCCAGCGCGGGCCGTCGATCTGCCTCGGGGCCGTGTACGGGCGACCGATCGCGTCCGCGTAGGCGACGTGCGAGAGGTTCACGCCGCACACCGCGGCCAGGGAGTGCCACATCCAGTGGCGCGCGTTGACCTCCATGAGGCAGTAGCGGCCGTCGTCGGCGTGACGCTTGAACTCGACCTGGCTCACGCCCCAGTAGCCGAGCTCCGTGAGCAGGCGGACGCCGGCCTCGGCGAGGCCGGCGTCCCAGGCGCTCACGCCCATCCGGCAGACGCCGAAGCGCGGCGGGTGCTGGCGCAGCTTGTACCCGGTGAACACGGCCATCGGGCGCGAGCCGCCGTCGAGGTACGACCCCAGCGTGAACAGCGCGTCGTCGCCGCCGGGGACGATCTCCTGGTACATCAGCGTGCCGCAGTCGTCGACGGTGGCGTAGACCCGATCGAGCTCCTCGCGGCTGTGGATCTCGAGCACCTGCCGGTGGAAGCGCTGCTTGAAGGCCAGCGACTCGACCGGCTTGAGGATCGCCGGGAAGCCGACCTCCCCGGCAGCGCGCTCGAGGTCGGCGGCGGCGTCGACGAACACGGTCTTCGGCGTGTCGACGCCGCAGCGCCAGGCGGCCTCCATCTGCTGACGCTTGTCGTAGAGCCGCGCCATCGTCTTCCAGCGCGAGAAGGGGACG
Source organism: Thermoleophilia bacterium (assembly GCA_036351205.1). Taxonomy (GTDB): domain Bacteria; phylum Actinomycetota; class Thermoleophilia; order UBA2241; family UBA2241; genus UBA2241. Next base: position 2,552 of record JAZBOM010000028.1, read on the forward strand.
ATGTACCAGGGAGCCAGGCGGTCGGCGTGACGCGAGAGCGGCCAGACGGACTCATCGTGGGTGGGGAAGACGACGGCGCGCTGCGGCAGCCGTCGTCCCAGCCCCTCGAGGAAGACGAGGAAGGCCTCCTCGTCCAGTTTCGGGTCGGGGCAGACCATGCCGGCGGCGAAGCGCGAGCGCAGGCCCACGGCGCGCGGGTCGGGGTCGAGGGCGAGCACGGGCACGCCTTCGCGGGCGATGTCGCGGATCACGCCGAGGCCGTTGGCGAACCCGACCTGGACCACGACCACCGGCGGCGTCACGGCGGCGCGGGCGAGGAAGCGATCGAGTCGCACGCGTCAGTCCTTCCCTGTCGCCGAAGCGGCGGTCACGAGCGGTCCTCGCGCGGCGCGGAGGCCGCGCACCGTTCATACAGTTCGAGCATCCGGTGCGCGTTCCGCTCCCAGGTGAACGCCTCGGCGACCGTGCGCCCCGCTTCACCCACGGCGCGTGCGCGCTCGGGGTCGTCGAGCGTCGCGGCGAGCGCGTGCGTGAGGGCCGCGACGTCGCCGTAGGGGACGAGGTGGCCGCTCACGCCGTCCTCGATGAAGTCGGCAGGGCCCTGGTCGAGGCAGCCGATGACGGGGGTGCCCTGGGTCATCGCCTCGAGGTGCACGAGGCCGAACCCCTCGGGGGCGCTGGGCAGGGCGAAGACTTCGGCCCGCGCCATCATCGCGAGGAGGTCCTCGTGCTCGAGGCGCCCCGGCAGGGCGACGCGGTCGGCGAGGCCGAGCTCGGCGGCGCGGCCTTCGAGCCGCCGCCGCAGGGCGCCCTCGCCGGCGATCACGCCGCGGAGGTCGTCGCGGCCGTCGGCGAGCCGCGCCAGCGCCTCGAGCACCTGCTCGAACCCCTTGCCGGCGACGAGACGGCCGGCGGCCAGCACGACACGGTGGCCGGGCAGGTAGTCGGCCGGCGGCACGCCGTGCAGGCCGGCCGGGACGCCGTTCTGGACGACG
>JAZBOM010000029.1:0-6384 GCA_036351205.1 Thermoleophilia bacterium
ACGGTCGCGAACGCGGCCGACTTGTCGGGCGCCGTCACCCCGGCGACGACCGCGTCGACGATCTCGCGGAGGAGCAGGAGGCCGAGAAGCGGGAGGACGCCCTGGACGACGGCGAGGACGAGCGTGGCCAGCGTCCAGCGCGGGGCGATGCCCCACACGAGGCGAAGCGTGCGCCCGAGCTGCAGGACGCTGCCGAAGCCGCTCTCGGGTGATGTGTCGCTCAGGGACGCCCCCCAGGTGCGCTCGCGGGCCGCCCCGGGCGCGCCCCGGCGCGCCGGCCAGGCGGAGAGGCCGCCGCCGATACTACAGGGTGCGGCGGCCGGCAGGGAGAGCGGGGACCCGGGCAGGGCGATCGACGGCGACGGGCCGCGGCACCCCACCCTTCCCCGCGCTCACCGAAGTCGCGTAGGGTCTACCTGTTCACGCAGTCGTCGCCGGAGGACACGATGCGGGCGCACACGACATGGCTGTCGCAGGCCGAGAAGGAGCTCATCGTCGACGAGGCCTGCGGGCTGCTCGAGCGCCAGGGGATGCGCTTCGGGGCCTGCGCCGCCCTCGATCTGCTCGAGGCGGAGGGCGCCGTCGTCGACCGCGGCGCCGGCACGGCGCGCCTGCCGCGAGCGCTCGTCGAGCGCGCGCTGGCGCCGTGCCCCCGTACGGTCGTCCTCGGCGGCGCCACCCCCGACGACGACTGCGTCCTCGACGGCACCGACGTCCACTTCCTGCCCTCCGGCTCGCCGACCCACGTCCTCGACCACGAGACCGGCGCCTACCGGGCCAGCACCGTCGACGACCTCCGGCGTGCGACCGCCCTCTGCGACGCGATGCCGGCGGTCGACATCATGTGGCCGGCGGTGACCGCGACGGAGGTCCCCGACCACCAGCGCTCCCTCGTCGACCTCGTGACCGTGCTCTCGGCGACCACCAAGCACACGCAGCACGACGTCCTCCACCCGCGGGACGTCCCCCCCATGCTCGAGCTCCTCGCCGTGCTCGGGCAGGGCGACGAGGAGCTGCGCGAGCGCCCGCGCCTCAGCCTCGTCTGCTGCACGTCGTCGCCGCTCAAGGTCGGCGGCCCGCTGCTCGACGCCACCATCGCCATGGCCCGCCATCACGTCCCCGTCCTCGTCTACCCCATGCCGATCGCCGGGGCCACGGCGCCCGTCACCGTCGCCGGCACGGTCACCCTGAACATCGCCGAGTTCCTCGGCGTCGCCGCCGCGATCGCCCTCGCCGCCCCGGGCGTGCCGCTGATGATGGGCGCCGGCGCGAGCCTCCTCGACATGCGCGCCGGCACGTTCTCCTTCGGCGCCCTCGAGACGGCTCTGATGGTGGCCGCCATCGCCGAGGTCTCCCACCACCTCGGCTTCCCCGTCCTCTGCCCCGGCCTCGCCACCGACGCCAAGGCCCACGGTATCCAGGCCGGCTACGAGAAGGCGCTCAAGGGTCTCTTCGTCGCCGAGGCCGGCGCCGACCTGATCACCGGGGGCATCGGCCTGCTCGGCGGCGCCGGCATCCTCAGCCTGCCGCAGATCGTGATCGACGCCGAGATCGCGGCCATGATCAAGCGCATGCTGGGCGAGGTCGAGGTCTCCGCCGAGACGGCGGCGACGGCGTCCGTCGAGCGCGCCGGCTACGACGGCCACTTCCTCGGCGACCGCGAGACCAAGCGCCGCCTGCGCGCCGGCGAGATCTTCATGCCGACGATCTCGACCCGCCTGAGCCAGGAGATGTGGGTGGCCCAGGGTCGCGACGAGTACGACGTCGCGAACGAGAAGGTGCGTGAGATCCTCGCCGCGGCCGAGACGCGGGGCCCGCTGCTCGACGACAGCCGGCGCGCCGCCCTCGACGCGATCATCGCGGGGCTGCCGGCCGACTGAGGCGACCGTCCCCAGGGAGCGCGACGCGAGAGCTCGGTGGGCCGGGCGACAGCGGTCGGCGCCTCCGGCGCCCGCCGGGCGGCGCCTGCGCCACTGCCGCCGCCCTCCGCCCTTCGCGGCGGCGCGGCGCGCCTCAGGTCTCGGCGCGCACTCCGCCTTCGGCGGGCCGCATGGCCTCGAGCGGCACGGGCGGCACCGCCCCCGGCCCGACGCCGGGCACGCCCATACCTTGACGCGCCAGCACGACGAACAGGACGGCCCCGAGCATGCCGATGCCGAGCAGGGTCCCAAAGGCCTCACGGCCGCCGAAGGTGTCCATCGCCCAGCCGCCGTACAGGGGGCCGAGCGCAGCTCCGCCGTTCCAGACCACGGTCCACACCCCCATGTAGCGGCCGCGTACCGCCTCGGGCGCCAGGTCGGACACCTCGGCCGCGGCCACGGGCGAGAGGAACACCTCCCCGACGCTCATGACGGTCACCAGCACCACGAGCGAGACGATGCCGACGGCCAGCGCCGACCCGCCCAGGCCGAGGGCCAGAAGGGCGCTCGAGAGGGCGAGCAGCAGCATCCGGTTGCGGTGACGCGTGGCCCGGATCAGCGGGAACTGCAGCAGCGCGACGATCCCGGCGTTGTAGGCGAGCAGGATCCCCCACGTGCGGGCGCTGATGTCCAGGAAGCTGACGATGTAGACGGAGAAGATCGAGCCGAAGTTGCCGAAGCAGAAGACCGGCAGGACGGCGACCGCGCAGAACAGCAGGAAGCGCCGGTCGGCCAGCACGACCTCGAACCCCACGTTGCCGCGCGCGTCCTTGCGCGGCGGCTCCAGGGCGCTGGCCGGCCGGCTCTCGTGGATCCAGAGCAGCATCGTGACGGCGATGGCGAGGATACCGGCGGCGGCGGCGAGGAACAGTTGACGGTACGACGCGCCGAAGCCCAGGGCGAGGAACGCCGTCGCCGGGCCGAGCACGACGCCGGTGTTCATGGCGACGCGGGTGATGCTGTAGGCCTCCTGCCGCCGGGCGACCGGCATGAGGTCGGCGATCATCGCGTTGCTCGCCGTCTGGAAGAGGGGCCAGCCGAACGAACTCTCGATGGCGACGATGATGGCCACCTGCCAGGCGGCGTTGGCGTAGGCGAAGCCGACGAACCAGAGGACGCCCATCAGCAGCGAGAGGACGAGCATCGGGCGCCGGCCGAGACGGTCGGTGAGGTGGCCGCCCCAGAACTGCAGCGGCATGACGAGGAACACGACGCCGCCGAAGAGCAGCCCGACGACGCTCATCGACACGCCGAGCTCCTCGTGCAGGTAGATGCCCTCGAAGGGGAAGGCGAGCGCGGCCGCGGCGACGTAGACGAAGATGCCGAGGACGAGCACCCAGAACTGGCGCGGGTAGTCGCGCAGGTAGCGCCGCAGCTGAGAGCGTCGTGACGACAGGGGTCTCTCCTCGGAGTGGTCGTGCCGGCGGGCGGCCGACCCGCCCTCCCCATGCTATGCCAACGGCACGGGCGGCGGCGACCGGGAGCGCCGGAGTCTCGCCGCCGCGGCGTCCGGCGCCACAGCTCTGACAGACCGAAGATCGCCGACGTGCAGACCTCTTTGCTGCTCGAACTTGCTCGCCGCGGGAAGCGGAACCTTCAGAAACTTGACGCCGGGAAACGGCTCCACTACGGTCGCCGCATGTTCCTCAGCGTGCAGCAGGCGGCGCGGCGTCTCGGGGTCTCCCCCGTCACCGTGCGACGGTGGACGGGCACCGGGTTCCTGCCGTGCACGCGCACGGCCGGCGGCCACCGCCGCATCGACGAGCGCGACATCGACGACCTCGCACGGGCGATCGGCAACAGCAACCACCTGGCCGCGCAGATGGCCCGCGAGCGCGAGCTCGAGGTGCTCGTCAACACTTCGATCGCCCTGGCCAGCAGGCTCGACCTGACCGAGCTGCTGGCCGAGATCGCCCACCGCATGACGAGCCTGCTCGACTGCCACTTCTGCGCGATCTCGGCCTACGATCCCGAGACCGACTCGGTGAGCACGCTGGCCGAGTACGACCACTTCGGCCAGCGTCTCCCCGACCAGGGTCCCTACAAGCTGGCCGACTTCCCCCTCACGCGCAAGGTCCTCCTGGGCCAGACGACCGAGATCGTCAACGTCGACGACCCGGCGGCCGACCCGGCCGAGCTCGCGGTGATGCGGCGCGACGGCGATCGCAGCCTGCTCATGGCGCCGCTCATCTACCAGGGCGAGTCGGTCGGCCTCGTCGAGATCGTCGACCAGAAGCGCTCGCGCAAGTACTCCCGCCAGGAACTGCGGCTCTGCGACGCCATCACGGGGCAGGCGGCCGTGGCCCTGCACAATGCTGCGCTCTTCGCCGAGCGGCGGCGCGGCGACCGCGACATCGCCCTGCTGCGCGAGGCCCTCGTGGCGCTGACCGACAGGGTGCCTTCGGTGGTGGCGGCGCACGACACTGAGGGCGTGCTGCAGGCGGTGGCCGCCGCCGTGTGCGCCGGGCTCGGCGCCATCTCCTGCGTCGCCAGCGTATCCGGGGTCGCCGCGGGCGCCTTCGGCGATCGGCCCGTGACGGCCCCGGACGAGGCCGGCGCGGCCAGGCCGGCGAGCCTCGTCGTCGCGCGCGACGCGACCGGAGCCTCCGACCTGACCCTCGCCGTGACCCTGACCGAGCCGCCCGGCGACGGCAAGGTCGAGCTCCTGACTCTGGTCGCCTCGGCGACGGCCGCGGTCGTCGCACGACATCCCGGGTGAGACGCGACACGCCTCGCCGGCGAGCGGGGGCTTCGTGACCGGGCGGCGACCTTCGTGACCGCGAGGCGGCCTTCGTGACGGCGCGGCGGCCTTCGTGACCGCGCCACACCCCTCCCGACAGACCGACACCCTTCGCGAAGGACCGGAGAACGCCGAAGGGCCCGCGACGCCGCTCCCGGGCCGCGGGCCCTTCGTACCGCCAGACGAGTCCCGAGGTCTGCCTCTGGCGACGGAGGGGGGATCCGGAAAACCGCGCTGTCGCGCGCTCTTCACGGACTCCCCCATCATCTCGTTTGTGCAGGCGTTTCCGCTACGTACGATGGTTCGGCAAACTTCGCTCGCCGGGGTCGGGAAACTTGCTCGTAGTTGACTCGCGACGGTCTCCCCGGTAGTTTCCCAGCCGTGTATCTCAGCGTACAGCTCGCGGCCCGCCGTCTCGGCGTCTCACCGCACACCATCCGCCGCTGGACCGCGTCCGGCTTCCTCCCCTGCACACGTACGGCCGGCGGCCATCGGCGCATCAAGCAGGAGGACATCGACGAGCTCACGCACCTGATCGGCGGCCGCAACCACCTCGCCGCGCGCCTGGCCCGCGAGCGTGAGCTCGAGACGCTCGTCAGCACGGCCATCGCGGTCAGCAGCCAGCTCGACCTTCCGGAGCTGCTGCGCGAGGTCGCCCGCCAGATGACCAGCCTGCTCGAGTGCCACTTCTGCGCGATCTCCGAGTACGACCCGGAGACGCGCAAGGTCCGGGTCCTCGCCGACTACGACGACCTCGGCAATCGGGTGCCCGATTCGATGACGTACACGGTGCACCAGTTCCCCATGGCCAAGCGCGCCCTCGAGGACCACGAACCGATCACGGTCAACGTGAGCGACCCGCACGCCGACGCCGCCGAGGTGGCGATCATGCGTCGCGACGGCGACAAGTGCCTGCTCATCCTGCCGATGGTCTACCAGGACCGCGCCATCGGCCTGCTCGAGGTGCTCGACCACCACCGCGAGCGCCGCTTCAGCCGCCAGGAGATGCGGCTCGCGCGGGCGCTCGCCGGCCAGGCCGCGGTCGCCCTGCACAATGCCAAGGTCTTCGCCCAGCTCCGGGAGAGCGACGCACACACCCTGACGCTGCGCACCGCCCTCGAGCGGGTGACCGCAGCCTACACGGAGCTGGTCGGGCAGCCCAGCGTGCCCGAGGTACTCCAGCACGCGGCGGCGATCGGCGCCCGCGCCCTGGGCGGACTCTCCTGTGTGGCCAGCTGCGGTCCCACCAGCGCGGGCGCCTCGGGCGTCCCCGCCGACACCGAGTCGCGCGGGCATACGACGCAGACCGACAGCGCGCACGTGGTCGTCGCCTCGGCTCCCTGCGGCGACGACCGTCTCGTGCTCACGCTCACGCTCGCCGACGACGCCGGCGAGGGGCAGGCCGAGCTCCTCAGCCTCATCGCCACCGCCGCTGCCGGCGCGGTCCGGCGACTCTCCGCGGCCTGAGCACGGCGCGGGCGCCGCCCGCGCCCTGGGCGCTCCCGCGTTCCGGCGACCACGGGGCACGACTCCACCTGCGCACGCCTCGCTGCCGGCCTGACGCCGCCTGCCCAGGCACCGATCGTCGGCCATGATCGTGCCTCCGGAGCCTGCGACGGCTGCGCGTCTCCGACTGTCACCCCCGTCGCCCGGGACCGCGCCGCGGCGTCTGCTATCCTCAGCCGGATGCCCCGTACGGCCCCCGATCTCGTCGTCCTCGACACC
>JAZBOM010000030.1:0-2994 GCA_036351205.1 Thermoleophilia bacterium
CCGCGGATCCAGCGCGCGAGGCCGTCGGCATCGAAGTCCAGCTGCGTGACGATCACATCCGCGAAGCGCTGCTTGCGGCGCAGCGCCTCGAGCAGCGCGTCGTCACCGATGACGGGGTGACCCTCGGGGTAGCCGCCGACCCCGATACGGGTGAGGGAGTGATCCAAGGCGGCGAGATCCTCGAGGAGTTCCGCGGCGGCGGCGTACGTGCCCAGCGGCGGTGTCTGGTCGCCGCCGATCACGAACGCCTCTCCGATGCCGGCGTCGGCGTACCGCCGCACGATCTCCTCGAGTTCCGTTCGCCCGGCTACCATGCGCGCGGCGAGATGCGGCACCACCTCGTAGCCGCGCGCGGCCAGCTGCTCCGCCACCTCTACCGTGCGCCAGATGCCGTGAGCCGGCGACGCCGTGACGGTCACCGTCGTCCCGGCCGGGAGCGCGGCGACCTTCTCCTCTATCCCACGCACGGGGATGACCTCGTAGCGCGGCGACGCCAACAGCCGTTGCAGCGTGGAGAGCCGGGGCTGGACCGTCGTGGATGGACTCGACATGGCGGGCCTCACTCGAGAGCGACCAACAGGACAATAATGGTCCGGATATACCCACGCTCGAGGCAGGGTCACACCCCGCGCGCCGCACGCTCAGGATCGGCGGGAGGCCGCGGACAGCCTCTGCGTGCGGTGGCCGCAGACCCAGAGCGTGAGCGCACGAGATGTCGTACTCGCGGCGTGCCTCGAGGACGACAGGGCCTCCCGTTCTCTCAACCCGCCTCGGGGCTCCGCTCGGACGGCTCTTCCTCGGGCTCGTCCATGGTCACCGTCATGGTCTGTGAGGCGACCTCGATCCCCGCATCCTGGAGCCGGCCGACGATGCGGCGCGTCACCTCGTCCTTGGTCGAGCGCGCCGCCCGGACCGGCACGATGAAGCGCGCCGCGAGCGCCATCCAGTCGTCGGTCGCCCGCGCGAACACGCGGGGCTCGAGTTCGGTCTTCGGCACCGGGTAGCTCGCCGCCATGCGCTCCATCGCCTCCTGCGCGCCGCGCGAGCTGCTGGCGGCCCGCACCTCGTCGAGGATGATCTCCTCGGCCCGCCGCCAGTCCGCCCGGTAGGGGATCGGCAGCGTGATCTCCTCCCAGATGTAGTCGAAGGCGGCCGAGTAGTTGAAGACCGGCTGCGTGAAGGTCATCTTGTTCGACACGGCGACGATGCGACCGGTGTACTGACGCCCGCCGACCCAGGAGTCAGGCGGCGCTGCGCTCCCGGATCCCGTCAGCGCGCTCCCCATCTCGAGGATCTTCGTGCGCAGGGGCGTGATGTCGATGACGTCGCCGCGCACGCCGCCCATCTCGACTCTGTCGCCGACTCTGAAGATGCGGCCGAGCACGATGTTGAGCCAGCCGGCGAGCGCCCCGATCACCTCCTGCATCGCGAAGGCGATCCCGGCCGCGATGAAACCGAGCACGACGCCGATCTGGCCGGCGAAGGGGCGCCAGACGACGGCGAGCACGACCAGGGTGATGAAGAAGACGACGTAGCGTGCGCCCTTGCGCAGGTAGTACCTCGCGTACTGGTCCTCAGAGCGGCGTCCGGCCAGCCGCGAGGCGATCAGGGCGACCAGCAGCGCCACGACGACGACCGCCGCCGTCGTGGCGAGGCGACCCGGGACGCTCTCGTTGTCCAGTAGTACATCGAGCATCACGTGGGACATACCCGGCCCGGCCACGACGGCGTCGTCAGCAGGGGGGCGACGTCGGCGGGCGGCGGAGCGCCGTGTGCCCACAGCCCAACGAGTTATCGCCCCCTGGCAGCGGGAAGGAGCAAACGGTCGGAGCGAGGGAAGGAGACGACATGGCTGATCGACTGAGCGGCCTGCGCGTCGCCGCGCTCTTCACCGACGGCGTCGAGCAGATCGAGCTGACCGAGCCCGCGAGGCGGCTGCGTGACGAGGGCGCGCGCGTCGACTTCGTGACGCCGCACGAGGGGAGCGTCCAAGGGATGGACCACGCCGACAAGGGCCAGATGTTCGAGACCGACAGGAAGGTGGCGGACGTGCGGCCCGACGAGTACGACGGCCTGCTGCTCCCCGGCGGCGTGCGGAACCCGGACAAGCTGCGGATGGACGCCGAGGCCGTCGCCCTGGTGCGCGCGATGAGCGAGGCGGGCCTGACGATCGCCGCGATCTGCCACGGACCATGGCTGCTCGTGGAGGCGGACGTGGTACGCGAACGGCATCTGACCTCCTACCCCAGCCTGCAGACCGACATCAGGAACGCCGGCGGTCACTGGACGGACGAGACCGTCGTCGAGGACGACAATCTGGTCACCAGCCGTGGGCCGCAGGATCTGGATGCGTTCTGCGACGCCATGATCAGGCGCCTGGAGAGCCACGGTCGGCGGCAGGCCGGCGAGGGCGGTCAGGAGCGGCTGATCGCGTAGCGGGGCCTGGCGGGAGGGCCGCGGCGCGGGCGAGACCGGCTCGGCTCCGCCGATGCGTCTCATCGAGCGGGTCGGCGTCGTCGAAGCGCCCTGACTGCGGACCGCCATCATGCCGAGCGTCTGCCGCGGCGGCGCCTACTCCGTCTGCCCGCGGCGGGCGAGCGCCTTCCCGTTGCCGTCGGTTGCGGCCACGTGTGCAGTGGTGGCGGTGGTGGACCGCAGGGGAGTCGAACCCCTGACCTCCGCCGTGCAAAGGCGGCGCTCTCCCAACTGAGCTAGCGGCCCACGAGGGGGACAAGTATAGCGCGCGAGGCCGGGGAGGCCCGCCAAGGCCCATTGAGTCCCTAGGAATCGGTTGCGGAATGGGTTGCATAGGCCCCGGAACTGCGGCGTTGAAGGGCCGCGGGCCTCTTCAGCCGGTGGAAGTCGCCATCCACGCTCACCGTAGCCCAAGAATCACCTGATTCCGGTGAAGACAACGCCGCTCCGAGCCCCAACAATCACGGGTGGGAGGCGAAGATCTGCCGGCGGCACGCAAGCGGTCACCGGACACCGGCG
>JAZBOM010000031.1:0-3618 GCA_036351205.1 Thermoleophilia bacterium
CAAGGGCGGCCGTACCGTGAAGGCGATCGGCTCGGCGGCCAGGCAGGAGATCGAAGCGGGGTTCGGCGCGCAGGTCTTCCTCGACCTGCGCGTCAAGGTCCGCAAGCGCTGGCGTCGCGACGAGCGCTACGTCGAGCGCCTGCTCTGAGGGGCGCGCCCGCCGAGGCGGCTGCGCCCCGAGTGAGCGGCGCTCACCTGCGCCGGCCTCTGCGCTCACCGCGCCGGCCGGCACTCGTCCGGCCCGGCCCCGGCCCGCGCGACGCAGTTGATATACTCCGCCTCGGGGAGGGGCACGGCGCCCCTCGTGGAGGGCGCACGTACGTGCACGCCGAAGAACTCGCCAAGACCATCGACCACACGCTGCTGCGCGCCGACGCGACGGCGCACGACGTCGAGCGGCTGTGCCGCGAGGCGGCGCGCTACCACTTCGCCGCGGTCTGCGTCTTCCCACACTACGTGCCCCTCGCCGACGGCCTCCTGAAGAGCGCCGACGTCAAGGTGTGCACGGTCATCTCCTTCCCCTTCGGCGCCGACGACGTGCGCGCCAAGGTGGCCGCGGCTCAGGACGCGATCGGCAAGGGCGCCGACGAGCTCGACGTCGTCTTCAATCTGCCGGCGATGCTGTCGGGCGAGTTCGGCTACGTACGCGACGAGCTCGCCGCCGTGGTGCGCGCCGCGCGCCTCAAGTCGGTCAACAGCGGCCGTGGGCACGCCCTGGTCAAGGCGATCATCGAGACCTGCTACCTCTCCAACAAGATGAAGCGCCTCGCCTGCACGATCCTCGGTCAGGCGGGGGTGGACTTCGCCAAGACCTCGACCGGCCTCGGCCCGCAAGGGGCGATCGTTCAGGATGTGGAGCTGCTCCGCGACTGTCTCGACGAGCACATCGGGGTCAAGGCGTCCGGGGGCATCCGCACGCTCACCGACGTGGAGCTGATGATCAACGCCGGCGCCACGCGCATCGGCACCAGCGCCGGGGTCGCCATCATGCAGGAGGCCCTCGGGCAGCGGGAGGAGCGGTCATCGAGCGCGCTGCCTTCCTGAACGCCGTGCGCTACGGGGCCGACGGGCTCGTGCCGTGCGTCGTGCAGGACGCGACCACGGGCGAGGTGCTGATGGTCGCCTACGCCAACGCCGAGGCCCTCGCGGCGGCCCTCGCCACGGGCGAAGCCCACTTCTGGAGCCGTCGGCGCCGCGAGCTCTGGCACAAGGGAGCGACGAGCGGCAACGTGCTGCGCGTGCGTGCTCTCAGCCTCGACTGCGATGCCGACACCGTGCTCGTGCGTGTGGACCCGGCGGGCCCGGCCTGCCACACCGGCGCGGTCAGCTGCTTCCGCTCTGAAGCCAACGGGGGCGCGTACCTCGAGCTCTGACCGCCTCCACGCGTCCTTGACGACGTGAGGTCGGTGAAGAACGGGTAGCACTCATGGGCATGGATGTACGGGGACTCAGGAGGGGTGTGGGAACCGGCGCGAGCCGGCTCGGGCGGCGCGTGGGCTGGGCCGGCGCGACACTCGCCGTCGTGCTCGCGGTCGCCCTCGTCCTACGGCTGCAGAGTGTGACCTCCGGCCTGCCGTACGCCTTCATCAACCCCGATGAGGCGACCGTCGTCCCCAAAGCGCTCGAGGTCGCCGGCGGGCAGCTCAACCCGATGTTCTTCTACTACCCCTCGCTGTTCTTCTACGTGCTCGCCGCGGCGTACTGGCTCGTGTCCCCGTTCTGGGCGCTGCTCCACGGTGAGCTGCTCGTGCGGCCCGGCGCCCTGGCCGCCGACGCCGGCGCCTTCTACCTCATCGGCCGGCTCGTGGCGGTCGCCTTCGGCGTCGCCGCGGTCGGTCTCGTCTACAGGCTGGGGCGCGACGCGTACGGGTCGGCGGCGGGCCTGCTGGCCGCCGTCTTCCTCGCCGTCGCTCCGCTGCACGTCGAGTACTCACGCCTCGCGGTGACCGACGTGCCGGCCGTGACCCTCGGGCTGCTCGGCCTGGTCCTGCTCCACGGGGCCGCGCAGGGCCGCGGCCTGCGCCGGCTGACGGCGGGCGCCGTCGCGGTGGGCCTCGCGGCGTCCACGAAGTACAACCTCGGCATGCTCGTGCTGCCGGCGACGGTGGCCGCGCTCTACGCGGGGCGGCCGGCCGCGGCCGCGGCCGTCGCGGCCGGCCGGTCTGCCCTGCGCGCCTGGGCCCGCCTCTTCGCCTTGCGACTGTACCTGCCCATGGCCCTCGCCTTCGTGCTGGCCTCGCCGTTCATCGTGCTCGACCTGCCGCGCTTCCTCACCGAGTTCTCGCGCCAGCACGCCATCGTGCAACGCGGCTGGCTGGGCTTCGAGCACGTGGACAACGGCTACTGGTACAACCTCAGCGTGAACCTCGCCGGCGCGCTCGGGCTGGTGCTCCTCGGCCTCGCGGTCGCCGGGCTCGCCTGGGCGCTGTGGCGGCGCACGCCGCTCGACCTGATGCTCGCGCCCACGGTCGTCGTGTACTTCGTGTACGTGAGCTCATGGCGCGAGCTCGCCGACCGTTACATGCTGCCGATCGTCCCGCTGCTCCTGCTGCTGGCGGCGCGCCTCTGCCTGACGCTCTGGGAGGTGCGCCCGGCGTGGCGCAGGGCGCTGGTGCCGGGCGCGGCCGCGCTCGCCGCGCTGGCGATGGCGCTGCCGCTGGCGGACTCGGTCGCGCAGATCCGCGCCCTCGACGAGCCCGACGTGCGCGAGCGTGCCAAGGCGTGGGTCGAGCGCACCATCGACCCCGGGGCGAGGATCGCCACCGAGACCTCGGGCCCGCCGCTCGTGGCCCGGGCCGACCTGCCCGCGTACCGCGCCGAGGGCTTGCGCCCGGCGTACTACCGCCTGCGCCGTCTGGAACTGCCGCTGCCCGGCGGGCCTCACCCGCGCCACTCCATGCGCTGGCTGCGCGACCACCGCGTGGAGTACGTGATCCTCAGCTCGGCCGTGTACGAGCGGGTGCTGGCGGCGCCCGACGAGTACCCGCGCCTGGTGGCCTTCTACGCCGCGCTCGAGCGGCGCGGCGACCTCGTCAAGGTCTTCGCGCCGCGCTCCGACGAGCGCGGCCCGGTCATCAAGGTGTACCGCCTCGACGGACCGTCCCGTACATGATCAGCCCCGGCGGGATCGGCAGCCAGAAGTTGATCACGCGGTAGACGAGGACGACCGTGACCGCGGTCGCCGAGGCCACGCCGAAGCTCACGAACAGGGCGATGAGCAGCGCCTCGACGGCGCCGAGGCCGCCGGGCGTCGGGGCGAGCGTCCCGATCGAGTAGGCCACCACGTAGGCGACGACCAGCGCCGTCCACGGCACGCCGGCGCCGAAGGCGAGGAAGACGGCCGCGAGCGTGAGCATATCGAAGAACCAGTAGGCGCAGGCGAACAGAGCCGTTCGCCTGAACGATCCCCGGTGCGACGTCATGCGGCGCATGCCGACGAAGAGGTTGTCGAGCCAGGCGTCGACGTGCCCCTCCTCCACGACCTCTCGGCGGGCGATGCGGTTGACGAGGTGCGCGGCCTGGCCGGCGCGCCGCCGCATCCGCGTGCGGTGGTTGTACAGGTAGACGCCGTAGGCGGTCAGCCAGAGCAGGAGAAGGATCAGGACGATGCCCGCGAGG